>CAKZJW010000079.1 GCA_937120495.1 uncultured Oligoflexia bacterium | reverse complement strand
TCTGAAAATTTTATTGATCTTGATAGAGAATTTCTTTCTTTATTGCCAAGTAATCCAAATCTCCTGCTGATCCCAATGGCCGGAGAGTCAAAGACTTATAATGATGCCCTTGAGAGAATTGTAGAAACGTTCTCAACTATTAATTTTGAAAATATAGAGATGTGCCTTGAACTAGATCTTCTTGATTGGAATTATCTTCAAAAGTTCGATGCTATCTATATTGATGGCGGTAATACTTTTAGACTAATGGATCAAGTAAGACGCTCACACTTTTATGAACTTATCAGAAAGTTCATTCACAAAGGCGGAGTTATTAATGGTGATAGTGCAGGGGCAATAATTCTTGGAAGTCACCTTGAGACAGCTCACTTTGGAGACTGTGGAGATGAAAATGAAACAGAGCTTATTAGTTATCAAGGGCTAAACCTTCTTGGAGATATTGCAATTCATTGTCATTATGAAGATGGTGAAGAGAATCAAATTAAAGAATTTGTAGATGAATATGGACTTTCTGTTCTTGCTCTTCATGAAAGCTCAGGGCTTACAATTATCGATGGAAAAATTTCAGTGATTGGAAAATCTAAAGTTGATTTTTACAAACTAGGGGAAAAGATTACAATTCTTCCTGGTTCAGAGATTAAGATAAATATTTAAAACTCGAAAAACAAACTCCATTTGTATTCATAAAAGTAGATTCTCTTTGATTTAAGTGAAGAGGCTCTCCATAGTAATCACTATTAAATCCTAAGGCTTCAGAGTGAATAATCGAGCTTGCAGCAAAGTCCCAAATAGACCCTCCACCAAGAGCAATTTTGGGGTGTTTGTAATAGATTGCCGGATGCATCTCTATAGTACTTATTGCATTCATGACAGCGCCACCAAGTGGGGAAAGCTTTAATCCCTGAAGTTCCATATCTTGAGCTTTCTCTTTAAGCATTTTGATTTCTTGATCATAGTTTTCAATTTTCAAAAAGCTTTGATCGAAAAAGATTGTAAGGAGCTCTTTTGGAGAGCTTGGCTTAAAGGAACGATTATTTTTATAGGCTCCTTGATCTTTTATTGCATGATAAAGAGTATCTGCTTTTGGATCATAAACAACACCAATAATGGAGCGTCCTTCTTGAGATACAAGTGCAATAGATACGCTATAGCCATCTTCATTTTGACTAAAGGCCAAGGTTCCATCTAGAGGATCAATACACCAAAAATAGTCTTTTTCAAATCGAGAATTATTATCTGTGCTTTCTTCTGCTAATATTCCGAGATCATATTTTTGAATCGATTCATTAAGGATTTCAAGAATCTTCTTTTCAGACGCCAGGTCAATCTCAGTTACAACACATGAAGCGAGGTTTTCTCCACCCGCTTTTTTCTTTAGCTTAACTGGAGACAGTGAAGCTTTACTGATAATTATTCCAGCTTCTTTTGCCGCTTTTTTTGCTAATTCACAAAGTATATTTAGATCATGGTTCTTTAACTTCATCTAATACCTTTTGACTTATATTCTCTATATAAGAATTCAACTTGTAATGAGTGGGTGACCATCCTTTTAAAAATCGATATAAATCACACCATGCATAGGAGTAGAGCTTTCTCCACATAGTTTCTAACTCGTCTTTATTAATCGTATCGTTTAAAACCACTCGAAGTTCCATAAAATAAAAATCAAGAAGTTCTTTTTCTTTTTCAAAAAGCTCATTAGAATTCAAAACACTGCTTAGAAAATAGGCAAAATCTTTTACTCCAACACCACCACCAACGTATTGAAAATCTACTGCAGCGACAGACTCATCTTGATAAAGAAAATTTGCAAGCTTTGCATCTCCGTGAACAAGAGTTTGATATTTACAACTATTTAGTTTTTTATCAATTTTTTTGGCAGAAGACTTTAAGTTCTTTTCTTTGAGAGCTTCTAATTCATCAGGCCTTGTGGCTAAATGCCAATATGTTCCAGTATCCCAAAGTCCTTCTGGTTTTGTATTTAAATATTTTCCATGAAAGTTAGCCAACCACTTTATGGTATTTTTAATTTCTTGATAACTAATGGACTCTTTTGTTTTAAAGCCAAGCTCTTCTAAATCCTCTAAAATTATATATTGGAATTTACTTATGTTTCCACAACTATGAAATTTAGGGGAGTAAGAGTCTACTGATGAGTTGTAGTTTTTGTACCAATTCATCTCAACTTTGTAGGATTTTATTTTTCTTTTGTGAGCAAAATCACCACTCCATCCTTTTGGGTGATCAGTATTAGTTGGAAATTGAATTCTTTTAACAATCACTGATGTTTTATCTGTCTTAACCCTTGAGAGCTCACCATATCCGCTCCATAGCTTCTGAAGAAGATCTTCTTCGATTATCTGAGTCGAATTGGTTGTATTGAGAATGATTCTCTCTAGTTTTTTGTCCATAGTGTAGTGTACTACTTTTAGGATTTAGAGTCATTGACGGATTGAGTTGAAAGGATCATGCTATATAGAAATCAAGGATTTAAATGAATAAAATAGAAAGAATATTCATAGGGCTAACTCTTCTTATAACAAGTACTTTGACTTTAGTTGATATCATAAGTGATCTCGATGAAGGGGCAACTTTAAGACATGTCGCTGTTGAGGGGGCTCTTGCTATTATTGCTGGTGGTGGTTTTATTTATCTTTTAATGGGAACTTTTAAACTTAAACATATTATTGAAAATGAAAGAAAACTTTCAGAAGAATTAAAGCAAAAAAATAAAAAATTTAAAGAGCAATCAAGAAGCTATCTTGAGGGTCTAAGTTCGACGATCGATATTCAACTAACAAACTGGGAGCTAAGTAAATCTGAAAAAGAGGTCGCTTTTCTCCTTCTTAAAGGATTTAGTTTAAAAGAGGTTGCTCAAGTTAGAGGGACTACTGAAAAGACATCAAGAACTCAGTCGGCTGCAATTTATCATAAGGCTGGTCTTTCAAATCGCTCTCAACTTTCAGCATTTTTTTTAGAAGACCTTCTATTACCAAATAAAGAAAATTAAAAATCTAGGTCTTTTGGTGGACGATGTCCTGAGTAGACTATTGTGTTTCCTTTTATAATAATTGTGACAGGTAAACTTTCTACACCAATTGATTTTGAATAGGCTTTGTCTTTATCCATTAGAATATTGTAATTAAATGGATATTTTTTTATAAACTTTTTTATTTTCCTTTTTGAGTCACCTGCACTAATTGCAAAAAACTGAGCATCTTTATTTTTCTTTTGTAAAGAATGCAATAGTGGAAGCTCTTCTATACAAGATGTGCACCATGTGGCCCAAAAATTTAGGATAATAATCTTTTTTGTATTTTTAAAATTGATAGTGGTGTTTTCTTTTCTACTAAAACTTTTAAGTTTAAAGTCTTTTACTTCATAGGCAAAAGTAATATTAAAAAATAAAGAGAAAATAAGAAAAAATTTCATTTGAATAGCTCCCGATTCATTTCGTTGTGAACCTTTCCACTTCTATCAATAAGAATGGCATTTAATTTGTGTTGAGTAATATGCTTTTTTGCATCTTCCAGTCCCAACCGAAAAAGAGTTGTTCCAAAGACATCGGCTTCGATTGCGGTTTTCGCGATAACGGTAACACCTTGAAGGGATTCTTCTATGCAATTGATATGTTCACTTTGTATATAGTTTCCAGAGCTAGCGATAGCTCCTTTTTGTATAGGAATAAAACCTATAGACTTTTCTGGTGAGAAAGGATTTTTTATCCCAATTTTCCAAGGTCGAAGACTAAAGTCAGCACTGTTGACTCTTATATCACCATTTCCATTTACTATAAAATTTCTAAGTCCTTCTTTTTGTAAAAAACTATAGGCTTTATCTACGGCATAGCCTTTTCCAATTCCTCCAAGACTAATTTTCATATCTTTATGGGAAAGATAAATAAAATCTTTATCGAGTTGAATTTCTTTATAGCTATAACGAGGAGATCGAAATGCAATATCAAAAATACCATTTGTCTTTTTACTATATTCAATTGCTTGTTCAAATAGTATATAATCATCAAAAGAGATTTTATTTGCCTTGATACCAGCATTGCGATTAATCTCACAAAGTAGACTGTTTGAATTAAACTCTGAGTAGCGCTCTTCTATTTCAGTTACAATTTTATGGGCTTTATCAATAAGCCTCTTTGCTATTTGTTCAGTAATTTGTCCTTTGAGTAAAACTTTATAACTAAAGAATCCACCCATTGCTTTTAATTTTGTTTCAAAGAACATTAAAATTCAACCCCAACACTTACTTGTACTGTGTCGTACTCTAGGTCATTGCTTCTAGTGTAGTGGGTATATCCAAGAACAAAATTACTATCGAGATCCATAATTTCAAAGTCTTTATTATAAAAGAATCCTACTTGATGAGATTCAAA
>CAKZJW010000078.1 GCA_937120495.1 uncultured Oligoflexia bacterium | reverse complement strand
TGCTCTTTTGCATAAGCTGATATTTCATCTTCTCTTTTTTTAAAATAGCCACCCTTTATGACAACCGTTTGAATATAATCATAAATAGCTTTATCAGATAGAGAATTCTCAACTAAAACACCGTTCTTTATATTTAAATAATACTCATCTTTAATATGAATAAATATATTTTTCTTTTGGTCTGTATCTGGCGAAAAGAGTTTGTACGCACAAGGGATTACTTCTTCTATTATAAGTTCGTTCGACTCTTCTATAACTTTATCAGAGTAATTAGTTAGATTTATAGTCTGACCTAAAGTCTTTGTCTTTGGGAGCTTGGAGAGAGCAAGAATTAAAGGATGGGAATGTCCCCAAAAAGGTTTGGATTTAGAGATGCTTAAATCATAGAAAATATTTTTATGATGATCTTTAACAAAAGGGCCATGAGATTTGATAACTTTAGAAAATGAAGTACCAGAGTAATTTACATTTTTAATAAGACTTAGCTCTTTTAGTTCTAAAGAGAAGTCTTGCGGATTCTTTTTTAAATTTTGCGTCGTGCTACTCATTAAAGTCTCTTGCCTAAGTTGTCTGTGAATATAATAATAAGGCTTATGTCAGAGAATTTAAACACTAATATTATTCAAAACTTTAAGAAACTGTATGAGTCACACAAATATGATGAATCATTGAAGCTTCTACAGGACAATAGTGGTGCTTTTGATCCAGCGGTTTATCAATTTAATCTTGCGACTGTTTATCTGGCAAAAAAAGATTTTTTAAAAGCAAGAATCCATCTTGAAAAATCAAAAGATTTTGGTGGAGCAAGTAATAAATTATTTGAAAGCTTAAACTATACAAAGAACTCCCTAGGAGTCACATCGATTGAAGAAGATTCTAATGGCTTTGAAAAAACGGAAAAAGTTATATCTCAGCTCCCAACAAGTGTATTTATCACTTTATCTCTTTTGATGTTTATTATTATTTTACCTCAAAAAATTAATATGTTTTTAAGAGGAATAGGGCTTGTGTTACTTATAGCTGTAGCATCGAGTTTTTACTTATTTCATGGAAAGTACCAACGGGTTATTTCTCTTGAGGATAAAGCCGTTTTTAAGGGCCCATCAAAGATGTTTGAACAAGTACAAATGCTACCAAAGGGAACAGTTTTTCTTTTTGAAAAAGAAGTTGAAGGTTGGGTTCAAGTAGCATTTCCAAAAAGTCACGCTGGCTGGATAGTAAAAAAAGAAATAGAGGAACTATGAATACGAATGAAAGTGAAGAAGTAAAAAATGCTCAAAAAGGTAAAAGATTATCTTCTCATATTGCAAAGTACTTTTGGCAAGCAAGTGCTTTGTCGGGATCAAGAAAAAAAAGTATCCATCGTTTCTTTAGAAAAATTCCTGAGTTTAATGACTTTTCTGATATTGAACTTTATACCTTTTCAAAATATTTACATGTAAGAGAATTTGAAGCCAATGAAGTTGTTTTTCATCGCAATCAAGCAGGTCTTTCTTTTTATATGATCTACGAGGGGAGTGTCGGTATTACTCTTGAAGAGAAGCATCAGGTACTTAACCCTGAAAGTGATTTGAAACTAATTGCCGAACTAGAAAGGTATAACTATTTTGGAGAGTTATCTTTATTAGAAGAGCAAAATAGAAGAAATGCAGCGGCAATCTCACTTCGTAAGGCAACTTTGTTAGCTATTTATAAGGCTGATCTTGATGAAATGATTGAGGAACACTCTGTTGTTGCAGCAAAATTCTTAAAAGCGCTTTCTTATATTGTTGCGAAACGATTACAGCTTGTGGCTAACGAGTTAAAGGTTGTAAAAGATAAATTAAAAGAGAAAGAAATAAAAGATGTCTAGAAGAATCTATAGGGGAAATAAAGCCCAATTAATATTTTTCTTAATAATTGTTTTATCTGTAAGCTTACTTCTGTTAAATCTATCTCGGCTATTAGTGCCTTTTGGTATTGCTTATATTTTAACTTTAATTGTTCAGCCATTAAAAAGATCTCTTTACTCTGTAAGTATAAAAAGAAAAGTATCTGCAATTTTAATTGCAATGATAATTACTTTTTCTTTCTCTTATCCGGTAATAAAAGGCGTAAATACAGTAACCAATGAAGCTCATAAAATTGAATATTATCTCCCCAAATTAGAGAACTATCTTCGAGATAAATATAGACTTTTAAAAGTTGAAGTAAGAGAAAGATTTAATTATGAAATAGAAGTTAATCCAGTTGATAAATTAGTTGAGTATGGCCAGGTTTCAACTCGAGCAGTTTTAATATACCTTCCTTTTATCATTACCTCTCTTTTGGAGTGGGGATTTGTAATACCGCTATTACTCTTTTTTATCCTAAAGGATGGAAGAAGGATGAAGCATAAATTTTTAAAAATAATTCCTAATAATATTGTCGAGCGTGCCTATTATCTCTTTCATCAATTCAATAGAAAGTTTGGT
>CAKZJW010000077.1 GCA_937120495.1 uncultured Oligoflexia bacterium | reverse complement strand
TATGTAAGTAATGATAAACAGGAGTATTTTGTGAAGATTTTGTATTGGAACAGTGAGTCTCAAACATTTGATAAAATAATTGATCAGCTTGCTGAGAAATTTGAACTAATTGAATTTGAAGATTTAAAAGAAGCACAGCTTTTTTATGAAGAAGAAGAGGTTGATGTTGTTTTATTTGATTACGATCAAGATCCAAAGTTGGTTGATAAAACAGTTAAGATACTTAAAAAGAAAATAGATGATCCAATTATCTTTATTCATACAAATGAGTTATCTCCTAAGCAATTAGTTAAACATCAAAATTCCAAAACAGCGGCAAATTTATATTTGCGTTCACCTTTAGAGTCAAGTTTGCTATACGCCATGGTCTTACCCTTTAGTGAAGGTCATTTGGATGAGTCAGAATTTGATGATGATATTGATAGTGAACCTGTTGTTCAAAAACTTTCGGTTACAGAGCAATCAGCTGTTGAAAGCGTATTAAATCAACATCAATCAGGAAGTGGAGAGATAAGTGAAGAGGCTAAATCTATTAGCTCAAAGCTGGATGCTGTCTTTATGGATGCATTTCCTCTGAGTGAAAATGAACAAAAAGCAAATGAAATATTAGAAGTTGTTCAAAGTAAAGAACAAGCAGATAAGTTAGTAGAGGACACAAGCATGGCAGAGTTAGATGATGATGTATTACTTTTGGATGATGAACTTTTAGATGATGAAGTTGATTTACTAGAAGATGATGATATTTCGTTAAGTCTTGATGATGATGTTTCACTAGATCTTGGTGATGATGAACCAACTGATCTTGTTGAAGATGCTGCGCATGATACGGGCCTTGAATTAAGTATGGATGATGATGTTTCATTAGATCTTGGTGACGATGAACCAGCTGATCTTGTTGAGGATTCTGCGGATGATGCGGGCCTTGAATTAAGTATGGATGATGATGTTTCACTAGATCTTGGTGATGATGAGGATATGGAAGTTGATAGCTCTCAAGAAGTAAGCTTTAATGCAAATGATGACCTTGGAGAAGACTTGTTTCAAGCACCAGATCTTCAGGTTGAAGATGAAGTCAATTTATCAAATGAAAATCAGGAAGTTCGGATTGATGATCAAAGTCTAGAATTTAATTTAAATGAACATACTTTGACTCAAGTGAATGAAATTACGGAGAAGGGAGGCACTGATTTTACAACGGATGCTAAAGGAAAACTAGCTCAGATTGATGCCATGATGAATGAGTCCGAAAATGCCTTGAGTGTGGACAATTCAACTAGTGGAGATCTTGATACAACAATAATGGAAGAGTCACCTTCAGAAATAAGTAGTGAAGCGTCCTTAGCTAGTGTCCAAGAAATGAGTGAACTCAATACTGAGCGATTCTCAGCATTAGGCTCAACGATTAAATCGTTGCGAGAGGATAGAGAACAACTTCTAAAAAGAATACATGAATTAGAAAATAAAAAAGAAGAACAAAAAAGTGATGCACTTAGTGTTCAAGCTCAATTGGATGAAAAGAATATTGAAGTTAGTGTAATACGTAAACAGTATAGCAATAAACTAGATCAGTTAAAAACGCAGTTAGAGATAAGTCTTGAAAAGAAAAGTATTCTTGAAGAAAAAAATAGGTTGTTTCAAGGAGAGATTGATAAACTAAGCAAGCGCGTTCGTGTAGATTTAAATAAGGTGAAAATTAGAGAAAGAGAGCTTGAGAACAAACTAGAAATGTTAAGGTCTGATTCTGAAGTCCAACTTAGAAATAGAGATTTGAAAATTCTAGATCTGAAAAGAAAGATCGACACACTTGAATTTGATCTTGAGAGTATTCAAGACCAAGGAAAGAAGGTCGTTGATAATAAGTTTGAGCTCGAAGAAAAAATGGAAAAAGTGATTCAAACCCTTAGAGGTGCGATTGGTGACTTAGAAGAAGATGGCCAGTATACAAGAAAACTTAAAGACTTGAAAAAGGACTTGGACCTTTAAATGAGTAAAGAAGATAAAACAAACAAATTTTCTAGTGTAAAAGAATATATTAAAAAGTATTCGATAAAACTTAAGAACTCAGAACAAATGTTTTCATTTCTAGATAAAGCTTTTGCAAAACTTGAAAACTTTGAATTTGGCTACTTCCAAGTTGAATCCAGAGAAGAGTTATATCTTGGTGGACGAGGGAATATTCAGATAGTTTTTTGCTCGTCTGAACTAAGTATCTTAAGAGGTACTGATAAGAAGATTGGTCAATGCTTTTCGATTTTAGATGAGCAATATACACTCATTCCTCTTTTTGAAACAGAAACCCAACTTGAAATTTTAGTTGTTAAAAATGACCCCGCATTTATTTCTTTTTTTAAAGAAGAGCTTTTACCTGCGATTGAAAATATAAATATTTATAGGCAACTAAAAAATAAATGTATGGAACTTACTGGGCTTTCTCATGTTGATGAAGTCACAGGTATCTTTAATCAAAGAAAACTAATTAAAGATTTAGAAGAAGATATTAAAAGTCATACCCTCGAGAAAAAGAATTTTAGCTTAATGTTTGTTGATATTGATCATTTTAAATATGTAAATGATACTTATGGCCATCTTATTGGATCTGAAATTTTAGAAGAGCTAGGGAAGCTTTTAAAGAGCCTAGTTCGTTCTTCAGATGATGTTTATCGTTTTGGTGGGGATGAATTTATAATTGTACTACGAAACGTAAGTATAGAAATTGTTCATTCAATTAGTATTAGAACATTAGAATCAATAAAAGCTAAAGAATTTCTGATTGATGGTAACGATAACTATAAAATGAGTGTCTCTATTGGAATTGCAGAGTTTCCCACAGACGCTGATACAACAAAAAAAATGATCCAACTTGCAGATAGTATGATGTACGAATCAAAAAAATCTGGGAGAGGAAAAGTTATTCACTTAGGAGAAGAGGTCAAAAAATGTTGATGCTTGTGCTAAGTGACTTTCATTTGGGAAGAGGTAAATTTCTAGAAAACGGACAAATAAACCTTTTAGAAGATTTTGATGAAGATGAAAAATTTGTAGAATTCTTAGATCATTATTCTACAGGAACATATTATTTTACTGATGTTCACCTTGTCTTAAATGGAGATATTTTAAACCTCATTCAACTAGATGTTGAGGGTATTTATACACATTTACTTGATGAAGAACATATCTGTAAAATGGTGAAGGACATTATTAAAGGTCATCCAGTCTTTTTTCAAAACTTGAGAAAATTCTTATCAAGACCAAATAAAAAGCTAACCTACGTTATCGGAAACCATGATGTCGGTATGGTTTTTGACAAAGCTCAAGCACTTTTCTCGGAAGCTTGTGGGGAAGAAGTATTCTTTACGGATCAACTTGTATCAAATGGAGTATTAGTTGAACATGGACATCGTTTTGAAGCAATAAATGCTGTACCGAAAGCTAAAACCTTTATTAAAGGACCAGAAGACAAAAAGATTTTAAATCTTCCGTGGGCAAGCCTTTTCTGTATATATCTTCTACCTAAACTTAAAGTTAATAGACCGCATCTTGATAAAGTACGTCCAATCTCTTTATATATCTGGTGGGCTCTACTAAATGATTTTCGATTCTTTGTTTATATTTCTTGGATTGTAATAGCCTATATTATTCGAACTCAATTTAGACCTTATGGTAAGTATAATAAAAACTTTAAAATTGGCTTAAAGCAACTCACTAAAATAGCAATACATCCAAAATATGAAAAATTTGCTAAGCGTGTTTTAGCTACCAGACCAGATGTAAAGATTGTTATAATGGGACATACTCATATTACAGAATGGAGGCGCTTTAAAGATGGTCGCCAATACTTTAATTGTGGAACTTGGAATCACGTACCATCAATGGATAGAACCCTTCACAAGAATATCACAGATCTTCATTACGTTTGTATCGAAATAAATGAAAAGAAAGGTCAGATCAAAAATGCTTATTTAAATGTTTGGAAAGGTAAATGGAGGCCCTTCAGTGAGGAGATCGTAACTTCATTGTAGTTATAAATTAAATTACAACTTTCTATACTTATCTAGAAGTTTATTAAGAGCTTCAAGTTTTGCTCTACCAAGAGCTTCTTCTTTCTCTATTCTTTTTAACTTCTTTGCAATCAAATCAGACTTATTGATGGCTTTTATTTCTTTTTGGTCTAAAATTTTCTTGATTGAAGCAATTTCATCCTTTGTTAAATCAGAGTTTGAAGTGATGCTAGCAAGAATATCTTTTTTGCTTTTTTCATCAATATTTGTAAGATTGAACTCTTTTGTTTTACCTTGTTTATTCCTTAAGACAATATATTCATCATCACCTTTACTACTAACACTGAAGTTAGAAGCACTTTTTGTAGTAGGAGAGCTTTTAACTAAATTGATAATCGCTTTTCCTCTGGATATTGTATTTGACACTTTTCTTGGTGCAATTAACGATTTTTTTGGAGCTTTTGAAAACTGATTTGTATTTGATGTAAATGATGTTTGCGTATTATTCGTAGAGTTTGCCTCTGTTAGTGCATAAGGATTTGTTGCGTAGTTCTGTTGAGCGCGTAAAGTCTTTTTGGGTTGCATTTTCTTCGCTACAGCCGGGTTAATGCTTGCAGGTTTTCTTTCAACTTTGTCTGTCTCAGATTTTAGGTTAGAAGCTTCTAGTCTTTTAATCTCTTTTTCTCTTAATAATGTCTCTTGTTTTATAGCTGCAATTTGTTGCTTTATAAGAGCACTTCTTTCAGCTTCTAG
>CAKZJW010000076.1 GCA_937120495.1 uncultured Oligoflexia bacterium | reverse complement strand
AAACGCTGTTTTATTGCATCCTGCTCACTTTTAAACTGAGCTTTCTTAGAAGCGATTTCACCTTGCCTTGCATTATTACTTACTTTCATACTAACCTCTCTACTAGTCTATCAAAGAGAGAATCAATGCTATAGGTGGAAAAAAATACGAATAATTTGGAGTTATTTACTAGGCTCTTTCAAAACAGTAATAGACCACGTGTAATTTGTCGTTTGATCATTAAGTAATTCTATATAGTTATGCTTCTTTTTTGAATTTAGATCAATATCGTTTTTTACAAAAAATCTATTCCCAAGAATACTTGTCAGATTAAATAAGGCCTGATGCTTATCAGTTTCAATCAAATATTTTAGAAAAAGAAGCGGCATTGGCCCTTTTTTAGTCCCCAATAGGTCTTTATCTCTCATATCTATAAGTCCAGATCGTGAAATATAGTCTTGTAAGCTTGTGTCTAAAATCTTTTTTAGTGAGATAGAAAACAAAAAATCATACTTGAACTTATTCATATCAACTTTTACTTTATTGCTATCAAATTGATCTCTAAGCTCTACAGCGACAAGAAAACTCGACTTTCGAATTTCTTTCTTTTTCTTTTTCTTAACAACTCTTTTTCTAGCTTTTATCTTCTTACGTTTCTTTTTAACAAACCTATCAATAAATTCAACTTTATCTTGGGTAGGATTCTTTTTCGATACAATTTTTTTCTTTGCAATTTTTTGCTTAGCAACCTTTTTAACTTCTTCTTTGAATAATTCTTCTAATCCCTGATCAACAAATTTTTTCAACGAGCCTGCTGGGAATAGATCGCCTTGAAGGTATCTTTTTTTCTGACGAAGCATTTCACTATAAGTTATTGGAAAAATATATCTCAGCTGTGTATAGGAAACTTCCTTTTTTGCACTTAATTGTTTAAATCTCCTAAGACAGCCTGATGCATATCCATTTTCATCAGCAATTTCGAGAATGTCAGAATTAACAATCAACGGATAAGACTCACTAATATAATTCAATCCAAAGATTGAATCTTTTTCAGAACAAATTTTTTGAAAGAGTTTTACATCCTCAGAACATGTTTTTTTAAGCTTTTCTGTCGCCTCATCAAAACTCACGTTTGAACAATTATTTTTTTTGCACTCACCTAATATTCGATAATGAGCCTCATCTTTTAGCTTTTTCTTTTTTAATCCAGAGATCCAATTTTTCTTTGCCGCTTTTAAAGACATAGAACTTGATGCATGTATTTTCTTTCTATTTTTAACAATATGCTTTGCACTTTTAACAAAGAATTTCATATCAGAAGATTTAGGAGTACATTTCTTTATTTCTGCTTCCCAATTAGTGCTGCAAGTATTTTTCATATCCAAGCTAACAGCAGTCTTCTCTCTAGCATTAATATTTTCATAAAGGTAACTAAGCACCAAAACCCTATTCGTAAATTGTAAATAGTCATACATTTTTGAAAGCTCTGACTCTGGACATGATAGTGAGCTTGCAAGTTCAGAGAAGAAGAAACTCGAAAAATAGTTCAGATCTTTTTGAATTAGATTTGTTGTATAGTTTTTAAATAAATCTTTTTCTTCAAATATAACAACACCCGAGAAAGGATCTACTCGATACATAAGCTCTCTAGATCCATAATATTGTTCAAAATCTTTTTCTCCGTATGACTCAGGTGAATACCCCGCCCAACAAAAAGAAATAGAAGAGAAACAAATTATAAAAAGTAAATTCTTAATCATTCAAACCACACCAACGAAAGAACAGGAACATAAGTAATAACAACAAGAGCAATCAACATCAATATTAAGTAAGGAACAGAAGCTTTATATAAGCTTAAAACTGGTTTTTTAAATCTAAAGCTACTAATAAATAGATTTATTCCCACAGGAGGAGTGATATAACCTATTTCTAAATTTGTTAAAAAGATTATTGCTAGATGAATTGGATTTATGCCAAATTCTTCCGCGACTGGTAAAATAAGAGGCACAACAACAATAATTGCAGAAAAAATATCCATCATCGCCCCAACTAAAAGTAAAAATAAATTTAGAAAAAGTAAGAAAACATACTTGTTAGTAATGAACTCTTTCATATATTCTAATATTTGCATTGGTATTTCTTCATCTACCAAATAATTAGTTAGTCCCAAGGCACAACAAAGAATTAAAAGAATTGCTCCAACAAGTGTTTGCGATTCCTTAATTACAAGAGGCACCTTCTTTGTAAAAGACAAGTCCTTATATAGAAAACAGACCATAATTAAAACATAAAGAGCTGTTAATGCACTTGCCTCGGTCGCTGTAACAAAGCCTCCATATATTCCCCCCAAAACGATTATTGGAAGTGGCAATTCATAGCGAGAATTCCATAAAGCTTCTTTTAGCTCATCCCAAGAAAACTTTTTCCTCTCTTTTGTAGCAAACGCTCTTTTACCGCAATAGATTGACCAAGCACTTAAAATAATAATGAGTAAAACACCAGGAAGAATTCCTGCTAAAAATAATTTATCAATATCAACTTTTGCAATAATTCCATACAAGATGATTGGCAGACTCGGTGGAAATAATAATCCCAAAGATCCTGAAGTTGTTATCAATCCTAAAGTAAATTGCTCATCATAACCCTCTTTTGTTAGCATAGGGTATAATAGTCCACCTAACGCAATGATTGTTACACCGCTTGCCCCAGTAAATGCTGTAAAGAACGCACAAATTATCAAACTAACAATTGCAACTCCGCCTGGAAGCCAGCCTAGTGCTGCATTTGCCAACTTCAAAAGTCTCTCTGGCGACTTTGATTCGGCCATTAAGTAACCAGCAAAAGTAAATAAAGGTATTGTTAATAAAGTTGGTGAACTTGCGATTCTATAAATTTCAACGGCAACAGCACTAATATCAATCTCTGCAAACATAAAAGCAGATATTGCAAATAAACTCATAACTGCAAAAATTGGCCCACCGAGAAGAGCAAAGAGAAAAGTGCCTAAGTAAACTATACTACTCATTCTCTCCCCCTACTTGATGATTAAAGCTCAAAAGTAGTTGGAATATAAAGCGAAGACCTATCATCCCCATTCCTACAGGGATTATACCAGCCAGAAAACCTGAATGAATTCCCATAAAAGCTTCTTTTCCAAATTCAAGTTCAATCTTAGCAAAATCATATCCAGCTTTTGTAAGTAAAACTGTTGCTATAATAGTTATAAGCGTCACAAGCCTTTCTACCCAAATTTTAAGTTTTGGTTTTCCTAAATTTTCAAAAATTTTCGAGGCAATATCGACACGAATATGATTCCCCTGCCCAGTGGCAAGGACACCACCTAAAAAGGCACTTAGAAATACTAGATGTCGAACAAAAGGGTCAATCCAAAGAATTGAAGTGTTAAACCAACGAAGAACAATATTCAATACTGTTAATCCCAACATTAAGAAGATTGAACTCACAATCGCATAAAATGCTATTCTATCTAATATATTATCTAATTTTTTTATCATCTATTTTTATTCACTAAATTTATGGCTTTTTTAGAGATCATTTTTCCTTCTAATTTTTTTAATAAAGAAGCTCTAATCCCCTCAGCTCTTTTAAGATCCTTTTTACTAAACTCTACAAACTTAACTCCCATTGACTTAAGTGTCTCTAAGCCTTGAGTATTGTCTGCAACAGCATATTCATTCGCCTTATCAATATATTTTTTTGCAATTTTTTCAACAATCGCTTGATATTCAGGTTTAACTCTTTTCCATCTTTTGTTCGAAATTAAAAGAGCACCTGTTGAGTATGCAATTGGAAAGTTAACGAGATATTTAATCTTTGATTGCCATTGTAGAGCCAATATTCCAAGAGGTGGCGCATACGCTGCATCTATTATTCCAGTTGAAAGCGAAGATAATACATCAGGTAATGCAAGCGGGATTGATACAAGCTTTAACTCGTCAATCATTGCTTTTACTAACTCATCTCCTTCCCATGACCATATTTTGATTCCTTGCATTTGAGCAATACTTTCAACTTTTTTTGTTGATACAAAGTAAACTTGTCCTACTTCATAAAAACCAAGATTTTTAAATCCTTTCTTTTCAATTTTTTTATTTAAATAAGGAGCTAACTCTTTTAAAGACTTATATCCTTTCTCTCTATTTAGATAAAAATTAAATGGAATTTCATTAGCTCTCGTATCGCCATCAATATCTCCTAAAGTTTTTCCCGTAAAAACTCCTCCGTGCAACTGACCAACACGAATCTTTCGAAGTACATCCGGCTCATCACCAGCGACTCCTCCGTAATACACTTTTACTTTTACTTTTCCCTTTGTTTCTTTCTTTATCTCTTTACTCATTTTCTTTATTGTTTTTGCCCAATTTGTTCCCTCAGGAGCGATTGCTGCAATCTTCAATGTTATTGCTTGTGCAGAAAAGCTACACAGCAACGACAAAATAAATAAACCAAATAGTGCCTTCATAATAATTTACCTTTTTAGAAAATATCTTTTTTATACTTTTCAATTGTTTTGAGTCTTTCAATTGCAATAGAGTTAAACAGGTTAAACTCTGGATGCTTTAAATAATTAGATGATGTTTTTTTCTTATCAGCATAATTTCTAACGCCTTCAAATTTCTTAAATTCAGATTTTAAAAAACTTGATTCTTTAACATACAATCCCTCACTCATTGTAGGAATTATATAATATTGTATATATGCTACTCGAGCGAGCAAGTTGTATGGATATTTTTGAATCAACTCTTCAAACAACTTCTTCCCTTTCTCTAATGAACCGCCAAGCATCGCTGGCCTCCCTGCTTCATAAGCAGCATAGAATAAGTAACAACTTCCATATTCAAAACTCATATCTTTTTTACAAACCCAGTCCATTAGAGCTTTAGCGCTACCAAGTCTAGACATCATAACAACGTTGTCTCTTTGCAGGTTAATCATCGCAGCCCAAGACTGAGCAAAGTAGAAAATGGCAGTCATATCTTCTTCAGAAAGATTCGAATCTAAGATTTTTTGTAATTTGATTGGAGCATCTTTGTCGAAAATGGACTTACTGGAAATCCCTTTTTCATCTAAGTATTTAAGTCCATAATTGAAAGCTTTTGAATAATGATACAAAGCCTGTTTCTTGTATTTACTATCTTCTTCATCTGCTAAAGCATCATCTAAATATTTTGTTTCACTTACACCAAATCCATATCCTCCGTATCCTTTAATCAGTACCGATAAAAGATCTAGATTATCTTGCTGTACATACCAAAGAGACTCTAACATTTTTAAATTTGCTGGTGCAGCTTTAGCAAAAAAAGAAAAATTTGCTTCAGTATTTGTTTCTGCAATGCCATCTTTTAACATACTTGCCGTAGTACTAATCCCTACAGACTTGACCATTGAACATGAAAGAAGGGATAAAGTGACAATTAAAAATAGCACCTTTTGAATTCCACGAAATTGCATAAAACCTCTGTTTATTAAATGATTGAAATCACGTAAAATTTTAACTGATTTTTAGAATTTTTGCTCTATTTTTCACCAACGAGAGATATTTTCCCAACGTGATGCAAAAAAATGAATTTTATGTTAAACTACCAATAATCCTTAAGTTTTAATGACTTATGTCGATTAGGAATACACGAACAAAACAGGAGTTGTTTATTGAACAATTTGAAAAGGTTTTGATCAATTAATTCATAATGGAAGTTTCTTATGTGAATTAGTTTGATTAGAAACAAAAAATCAAAGAGAACTAATTTAACTAATTAAAGGAACTTGTTATGAACACGCATGAAGAGACTCTCTCACAAACAATTACACAAACTGAGAGCAAATCACAAAGAATTATTCTAAAAGCAACTAAGCCCCAAGCACTAAGAAGTGCAAGGCCTATGAAATCTATGGTTAAGATCAGAAGTCTTAAGCCAAAAAGAATTGATGTTGGGACTACTTTGCGTAGAAAACCAATTAAGGCTTAGATCTCACCTATTTTTTTTGCTAGTTGATCGAGTTTTTTTAGGGAATCTAGTTTAAGTTTATGAAGAGCTTCTAATTGCTTTTTCTGTTCAAACTTTAGAGCTCTAGCTCTTGCTTTGAACATTTCGCCTTGATATTTTTTTCTAAAATATATCAAATCTAATAAACAAAGTTTCTTTTCTTTTTTTGTTAACTTTCTTTTCACGGCTTCACTCTCACCTTGAGAGTTAATTTCTATAGAAGTGAATTCACCACTACACTCTTTTTGTCTCGTTAAAATATAATAATCGTATTTTTTATTTATCTGGATTATAGAATCTTCAAGATCCGCTGGAGCAATATCACGAAATTCCTCTAGTTGTATTATCAGATGATCTTTTGAAACTTGCGATAATGTCTTGTTTTCCTGAGCAAAGCTGAAGGTAGCAATAATAAACATACTAATTAAAAATTTCATTTAAACCTTTATAATCAACATCTAAAAAGTCACTTAACTCTTTTATAACTTGATTAACTGGTAGTCCAACTACATTAGAATAACTTCCATTAATCTGTTTTATAAAACCAAGGGCTGCCCCCTGAATTCCGTATGAGCCTGCTTTATCAAGAGACTCACCTGTATCAATATAATGATCTAATAGAGTTGTATCAATTGTTTCAAAGCTAACTATAGTTTTTGAATAAAAACTATGCTTCCTATCTCCTAAAATAAAACAAACACCTGTAAAAACATCATGTTCTTTATTCGATAGGTTTTGAAGCATCATTCTCGCATCTTCTTTATCATCTGGTTTTCCAAGTATTTTTCCCTCACTAACAACAATGGTGTCAGCTCCTATAACCAGGCTCTTGGCATCTAAGCTTTCGCTTACAGAGATTGCTTTTTGGCTTGCAAGATCAACAACGACCTCACTTGGATCAATGAAAGTTGTTTTCTCTTCAACGTTACTTACCACAATTTCAAAGGGAAGATACGACCAAGCAAGTAGCTCTTTTCTTCTAGGAGAAGCTGATGCAAGGATTAATTTTAATTTATTTTTTTGCATATTTTAAAACCCAAACATAATACTCTGTATCTGTCAGTTCTGGTAAAATTAACTTTTTATTATTATATCTACCTTTTAATCTATTTATGTAACTTTGAAAAGCAAACTCATAGTAGCTTCTATCAAAGACCTCTGGTTTCCCTTCGAAAACTTTTCGAAGAGAATTTAAGTTTGTTGTTTCAACTCTACGAGTATATTCAAATAAGAATTTTTCTCTTTGACTCATTTCCTTTTTTTTCTCTTCATCCCACAGCCTATAACCATGTTTTTGAGCAAGCTCTTCTGCCGTATCGACACCATTAATTTGGTAGCTATATTTCTTCCTAATTAATATTTCTCTTGCCAGTAAAATCGTTGGCACTCTTTTAACGAGAAGATCTAGTACTTTAAATTCGTTACCAAGCTGCGTTTCAGATAGTTCTTTCCCTCTCGCATCAACATTATACCAAGTCCCCTCTTCTATTTCATTTAATTCTCTATTACCGTATCCTCTAAGCATCAATTGAGCTTGAGAGTTTCGAGAGTCCTCTTCTTTAAATCCGTGCATATTTTTTTTCACACGAATAACTGAATTTGAATTTACACCATAGAAAAAATCAAGATTCATATTTGTTACTTTTACGGTAGCATTAGGTGAAACAACAAATAACTCTGAGTCCACACTATTAAAGTAAAGGCTTTCTCCTAGGTATTCATTTAATTTTTTATACTGAGAAAAATGGCCAAGGTTTTTCTTTGTTAAATAAATTTGTCGCCCGCTATGATCTAATTTTGAAAACTCTTCTCTTGAGAAAAATTCCCTGTTTGCTTTTAATATTTTTAAAGGATAGAAAGCTGTATCTGTTTCAGAGAGGTTCTTTATAGTAAATTTTCCACTTCCTCTCCTAAAAGTTTTTATATGCCCATGATTAAGCCTTAAAGAGACAAAAGATTTCTTCTTTGAAAAATTGACTTCATTTAGAGTTATAGACGTTTTAGCTGATAATCTTAACAAAGATCCATCAGAGGATAGAAACCACAATGAAGAATTCTCCAAAGTCTGAACTTCATCTCCCTCATAGAGTCTAGAAGAGGCATTTATTGAAATCTCATTTGGTCCTCTATAAACCTTACAAATACCAATACATGCGATTATCTCGCCGAACTTTTCTTCGTAAGTAGATTGTCTG
This sequence comes from uncultured Oligoflexia bacterium, assembly GCA_937120495.1. Taxonomy (GTDB): domain Bacteria; phylum Bdellovibrionota; class Bacteriovoracia; order Bacteriovoracales; family Bacteriovoracaceae; genus CAKZJW01. The sequence continues at coordinate 66,881 of CAKZJW010000076.1, read as the reverse complement.
AGCTTAAGTTTCCAGTTTGAAATCTTATCTCTTTTCGATCTTTCATCTCTCCAAGTATTGAAATTTAACCAAGAAGCATGCTCTAAATTTTTCCAATTGATTAAACTCTTTGGCTGACCTTTAAATTGTGTACTATCAATATCTATTTCAGAGGGCTTTACACCCCAGGTGTCATCATGCAAAAGAACCTTTTTATCTAAAATTCCAGCATTTTTTAGCAGGGCCTCATCCGCATTTGTTAGACAAGCTGCATTTTGAGCAAAAAAGATCAATAAAGTACAAATTATTAAGTTCATAATTACTTATCGACGATCATTTAACCTACTCAAATCACTTTGAATTTGTTAGATTTAGGGAATACTTTTTGCCTATTTGGCTGTGTGCAGCACACTAAAACTTGAGGAGTTAACTCAGATGAGTACTAATTTAGAGAATTTTTCATTCGCAAATTCAGAAAATGAGATTTTGGCTTTTTGGAAAAAGAACGAAATATTTAAAAAATCACTAGAAAAAACAAAAGATAAAGACCCCTATATTTTTTATGATGGACCTCCATTTGCAACAGGACTTCCTCATCATGGCCACTTAGTTGCCTCTACTCTCAAAGATATTATTCCAAGATATTTTACGATGAAAGGAAGATACGTATCTAGAAAATGGGGATGGGACACTCACGGACTTCCTATTGAGCAACAAATTGATAAAAAATTTGGAATGAGTGCGAGTGACTATGTTGAACAAAATGGAATGAAAGCCTATTGTGATGCTTGTAGAGAAATTGTTTTAACTTACACAAGTCAGTGGGAAACAACAATTGAACGCATGGGCCGTTGGGTTGATTTTGAGAATCAATATAAAACGATGGACCCAGAGTTTATGGAAAGCATCTGGTGGGTTTTTAAAAGTTGTTGGGATAAAGGACTTATCTACAAAGGGAATAAAATAGTTCCCTATTCTCCAGCTCTTGAAACAGGACTTTCAAACTTTGAAGCCACATCAAATTATAAAGATGTTCAAGATCCAGCAGTTACAATCTTATTTAAAATTAAAAATGAAGATGCCTACTTTGCTGCATGGACGACAACTCCATGGACACTACCAAGTAACCTTGGATTAATTGTAAACAAAGACATCGACTATCTTCTTGTTCACGAGAAAACAAAAGATAAAAAATTCTATATTGCGAAAGAAAGACTTGAATCTTATAAAAAAGGCCACGAGTTTGAAACGTTAAAAGAAGTAAAAGGCTCTGACCTTGTAGGAATGGAGTACGAACCATTATTTGATTATTTTAAAGATCAAAAAGATCTTGGTGCATTTAAAGTCCTAAGTGATGATTACGTTACAACTTCAGATGGAACAGGAATCGTTCATTCTGCTCCCGCGTTTGGAGAGGATGACAATAGAGTCTTAAAAGAAAATAAAGTTGCAGCTTTTGCCTGTCCAATTAATGCAAAAGCACAATTTACAAATGAAGTTTCTGATTTTGCCGGTATGTACATAAAAGATGCTGACAAAGAAATTATTAAAGCTCTTAAAGATAAGGGACAACTTTTTCACCAATCGGTTCTCGTTCACTCTTACCCATTTTGTTATAGAACAGATACTCCACTTATTTATATGGCCATGCCGCAGTGGTATCTAAGTGTAGATACAGTTAAAGAAAAAATGCTTAATGCAAATAAGCAGATCAACTGGGTTCCTGAACATATTAAGGAAGGACGCTTTGGTAAGTGGCTAGATAATGCAAGGGACTGGGCAATTTCTAGAAGTAGATTTTGGGGAACACCTCTACCTGTATGGATAAATGAAGAAACTGGAAATTCAGTATGTATAGGCTCTTTTGAAGAACTTGAAAAATACACAGGAAAAAAAGTAAATGATCTTCACCGAGAAACAGTTGATGATCTTGATTTTTCTATCGAAGGAGAAGCTGGGGTATATAAAAGAATTCCTGAGGTATTTGACTGTTGGTTTGAATCGGGCTCAATGCCATATGCACAAATTCACTACCCCTTCGAAAACCAAGATGTATTTGAGAAAGGTTTTCCTGCTGAGTTTATTGCTGAGGGACTTGATCAAACGAGAGGATGGTTTTACACGTTAACAGTTTTAGCTGCAGCTTTATTTGATAAACCCGCTTTTAAAAATGTTATTGTAAATGGAATGGTAATGGCCGCTGATGGAAAGAAGATGAGTAAGAGTCTTCGAAACTATACGGCTCCTGATAGTTTAATGGAAGATTTTGGAGCTGATGCTCTTAGGTTAACGTTTATTACCTCTGCACTTGTTAAAGGTGAAGAATTAAAGTTTACAGATGATGGAGTTAAAGACATGGTGAGACGAGCTCTTCTTCCGTGGTTTAATTCTTTTAAATTTTTCCAAACATATGCAAAAGTAGATGGTTTTGATGCCAATAAAGATCTTCAGTTTGGAGATAATATATTAGATAAATGGATTTTATCAAAGCTTCAAACTCTCGTAAAAAATGTAAACAACGAAATGCAAGCGTACAAACTTTATAATGTTGTGCCTAAGCTTTTTGACTTTATCGAAGATCTAACGAATTGGTATATAAGACTTAATAGAAGACGTTTTTGGGAAGGAAGTGAACTTACAAAAGATAAAGCTTGTGCCTACTCTACACTGTATGTCTCTTTGCGAGAGCTAAGTAAAATCATGGCTCCCTTTGCACCATTTCTTTCTGAGTTTATTTTCCAAGAGTTAAAAAATAATTTTAATGAAGACCTTCCAGAGTCAGTTCATCTTTGTGACTACCCTGAATTTGATTCTAGTTTTATTAATGACCGACTTGAAGATTCAGTTGTTAGGATGCAAGAAATCATCCTACTTGGAAGACAAAAAAGAAATCAAACCCTTATAAAAGTTAAAACTCCTCTATCGAGCTTGACTGTTATCCATCAAGATCAAGATTTATTAGATGCTGTTAGTGAACTTGAAGACTTTTTGAAAGTTGAATTAAACGTAAAGACTGTGAAGTACGACAATAATGAAGACAAGCACATCAAACTATATGCAAAGCCAAACTCAAGAGTTTTAGGAAAAAAATTAGGAAAAGAATTCAAAAAATTCTTTGGACCAATTTCTAAGATTGAATCAAGTGAATTGAAGCTTGTTGAGGCAGGAGAAAACATTACACTTATGGATCAAACTCTTGAACCGGAAGATTTATTGATCTACAGAGAGGCCCATGAAGGTTCAAACGCAATCTCAAATAGATGGATCTCTATTGACCTTGATACAAATCTTACACAAGAGCTAGTTGATGAAGGTATGGCCCGTGAGTTTGTAAACAGAATTCAGCGCTCTAGAAAAGACCTGGGATTCAATGTTGAAGATCGAATTATTGTAACACTAGAGTCATCTGACCTTATTGAGAACATTGTTTCAAAGTTCTCAAACTATATACAGACTGAAACTCTTACCACAGAAATAAAAGTTGCATCTGTTGATAAGAAGAATGAGAAATCTTTAGAACATAAGATTGAACAAGAAGACTTCTGGATCAATATTGGAATCAGTAAATGAGTTCTATCGAAGATTTCATTAAAAAAAGTGATGCCTTTATAATTCAACAGAAAAAAGAATGGATTGAAATCTTCAGTGGATTTGAAACAAAAAACAAATACCAAATCCTAGATGAACAAAAAAACGAGCTTGGCTTTATCATTGAACAAGGAAGCGGGATACTTCATACATTGAAGCGCATTTTTTTAAGGTCACATAGGCCATTTGAGATTATTGTGATGGATAATTCGGGAGAGAAACTTCTTCAATTTAATAGACGTTTCTTTTGGTTTTTCTCTGATCTCAATATTCAATTAGAAAACAAAAAGTATGGATCAATCCACAGACGTTTTTCACTGTTCTCTAAGGTATATTCAGTACTAGACTCTAGCGAACGAGAAATATTTAGAGTTAAAAGTCCTTTTTGGAGGATATGGAGCTTTCCAATTTTTAATAATATGAACCAAAATGTAGGTATTATTACAAAAAAGTGGCAAGGTTTTGTAAAAGAAGTTTTTACAGACAGTGATGGATATCTAATTAAGCTAAATAATAGTCTCACACCAGAACAAAAAGTTCTTCTCTTTAGTTGTGGTATATCTATAGACTTTGACTATTTTGAGAATAATCAAGGAAGTGCTAGCTTATTGGATTTTTTAAATGGTTAAGACTTTCTTTATTTTAGTATTTTTTTCCTTTAACACTTTTGCATATACAGCAAAGGAAATTGATATTACAAACTATGAGTTTAATCGCTATGTAAAACCTCAACTAAAAAGTATAACCCAAGGTTACAAATCTCTTTTAGTTGGACTTACCCCACAATTGAAGGACGTTTCTTCTCTGTTAAATATAAAAACAGACCTTTATAAACTTGAATTTCGTCTACCTAAGAAGTGCTTTGTTAAGCAGGCTAATAATTGCAACCAAGCATTAGACCAGCTTGAAAGCCGACTTGAAGATATAATTAACGTTTTAAAAAAGAAGATCGATATAAAAGAAATAAAGTATCTATCAATGGATGAGAAAATTTTAATAAAATCACATAAAACAAGCTTTCGTCTTCAAATAATTAAAGCTCTACAGGAGCTTCGATCACTGAAATTAAATGCTACCCTGTCAAAGGATGATTCGTTCTCGACTCTTAACTTAAAGAAGTTTACCCTCACAGCAATAGAAAAGCTTGATACTTTTTTACTCTCAGCTTGTGACAATCGTTTCAAAAAAGAGCTTGAGAAGTACACTCTTCACTTTATAAATCCAGTTTTGAAGTACGTTTTAACGAGGAACAGAAAACAAGTCTTTATTAATAATCTCAACGAGCTAAATATTAGGATAAATACTATCGCAATGAGAATAACAAAGTTGAATTTTCCAATTGAAAAAAAAATAAAGACCTTGATAATAGTTGCTCACAATAGATGGAACAGTATTCTCAAGGTCTCATTAGTTACGAAATAATTTTATTCTATAAGTTCTTAATCTCTTTTATATTTGTAATATAAGTAACACTCTCACCTGCTTTATCATGAGAAACTTTATTTGATTCCATACAAATCTCTTTTGGATCAACTGGCATCAATGAAGTCAAATAATACATATCTTCCGCAGTAAGAGTCATCCCTCTATATCTGTACTTATAATCAGTATCTCCTCGTACAAGGATTCCTTCAACTTCACCTGTTGATACGTTAAACACTGCAGAACCTGAATTTCCGCCATATGTATCAAGATTTGCAGTAAAGTAATTTTTCTTTAAGTCTTTTACTTGAGCATCGTCTGTTATTTTTGTTGGCAATCCACTTGGGTGACCAATAACAACAATTTCAGATCCACTTTTAATTTTACCTCTTTTTCTAAATTTTAGAGGCTCTCTATCTGTTACGGCTCTATCTAGTTCAATTAGAGCATAATCATTAAGAGTTTGGTCATTTAGCTCCCTAGAGATAATTTTATTACATTTATAAACAGTACTTGCTGATTTATTTAGATTAATTTCAGTTTCACTGTCCATTTTATAGTCAAAGACCCAGCTATTATTTTTACAGTCATCAACCATTTTTCCAGTCTTAGGATCTAAAAATGGCTTTCTCATACAATGTCCGGCTGTAACAAGAAGTTTGTCAGAAATGAGAAACCCCGAACAACGAGCAACTGCTGGTTGAGATGCAAACCTTTCATCGCTACACGCTCTCATTTTCTGCGTCAGTGTAGCAGGATCAAGCTTAAAGTTTAATCCAAGGATGGATTTACTCATCTTTGAATTTGAAATCATTGCCGCTGTCGACTTAGATAGCTTAACAAATTCAGGATTCGTCGAAGCATAGACATCAACACGATTGTCGTCTCCATAAATTATCTTAGGGTCTGCACTAGCAGTTAAAGAAAAAGCTGATACGCTTAACAACATTAAAACTTTATTCATATTCACTCCAATTAGCCTTGAGAAACCAAAGCCACCTACAAGGTATCTTTCCGTAGGCAGGTTCTAGCACGCGATGATGCACCACTCAAGAAAACTGAAAAGATTTCAAAAAAAAGATATAATTCAATGTATTTTCGGGGACTTAAACAAAAAAGGCTCCTTATCGGAGCCCTTATTTAGATTTTACCTTTTGATCGGTAATTTTTGAAACTTGTTTTTCTGCGTCTTTTCTCAGCAGCTTCAGATTTCTCTTTTGCTTGGATAGAGGGTTTCTTGTACTCTTGCTTAGCTCGGTACATTCTAACGATTCCATAAGAGTCACATAGTCTTTTAAACTTTCTTAGTGATCTTTCTACTCCATATTTTTCATCAATTTTAATATGAATATTTTGCATTTGAGTTCACCTCCTTCCGCGTAGCATTAAGTCTGGTAAAACCAGAGAAAAATTAGTTTGGATAAAATAATGCATAAGAGGTATATAGTCAATATTATGGATAAACAATTTGGACTATTTGAAACTGATAATAACGTAAACTCTAAACCCCTGGCCTATAGGCTCAGGCCAGAGAATATTGATTACTTCTTTGGTCAAAGTAAGATTAAAAATAAATTCAATTCACTGAATATTGAAAATATTCCACACATAATTTTATGGGGTCCTCCTGGTACTGGAAAGACTACTCTTTCAAAAATACTTGCTCAAAAAGCGAAGCTTCAGCTCTTTAACTTTAATGCCGTTCTTGGAGGAGTGAATGATTTAAGAAAAATTATTCAAGAAGCTCTTACACTAAAATCAAGCAGTGGTATAAAGTCAGCAATATTTATTGACGAAATCCATAGATTTAACAAAGCCCAACAAGACGCTCTTCTTCCCTATTTGGAAGCTGGAGATTTTGTTCTTTTTGGAGCAACAACAGAATATCCTCAAACAAGTTTAAACAAAGCCATTCTTTCACGAGTTCAACTATGGGCTTTTGAAAAACTAGATTTTAAAAGTCTTCTAAGTCTACTCGATAACGCTGTTAACTTGGAAAAGATTAAAATAGATAGAGATGTTCTGGAATATATTGCTAATTATTGTAACGGAGATGCTAGAAGTGCTCTAAACGAATTAGAACTTATTATTAACCATAAAGGTTATGAAGACTTATCAATTGATGAGATAAAAACTAATATTCTAAACGTACAGCGAAAGTATGATAAAAACTCAGAAAGACACTATGATGTTATTTCAGCATTTATAAAATCTATTCGCGGCTCTGACACTAACGCAGCTATCTTATGGCTTGCTGTTATGATTGATGGTGGTGAAACTCCAGAGTTTATAGCAAGAAGGTTAATAATTAGTGCCAGTGAAGATATTGGAAATGCTGACCCGAGAGCTCTTCAAGTAGCAACAAGCTGCCATTATTCAATCAAGAATATAGGAATGCCCGAAGCCAGAATAATTCTAGCACAAGCAACAACCTACTTGGCCCAAGCCCCGAAAAGTAATTCAAGTTATCTAGCAATTGACGAAGCATTAAGCTTTGTTAAAAACAATCCAACTATAGAAGTGCCTACTCACCTTAGAAATCACCATCCAGACAAGAAAAACTACAAATACCCTCACAGCTTTTCAAACCACTGGACAGAGCAAGACTACCAAGGCTTTAGCTTTAATTTCTTTACATCAAGTAATATTGGCTATGAAAGGATGCAAAAGGAATATTTAGACAAAATCAAAAGAGCGCACTAATATTTATATATGATCGAATATATAATTGCCCATAGTCCTGATGACAGAGTTCTTCAAAAGGCACGAGATATCTTAAACTCAGGTGGATTGGTTTGTCTCCCTACTGATACGAATTGGATATTAGTTGCTAATCCCTATAAAAAAGAAGCGCTTGATAAGCTTTATAAAATAAAAAAAGAAAATGGGAATAAACACTTTTCACTATTCTGTAAAGATATCGCAATGGCTTCAGATGTAGCCCTTATAGATAATCAAGCATTCAAATTACTCAAAAAGGCAATCCCCGGTCACTACACCTTTATATTCGAAGCGAATAAAAAGATAGCAAAAGTAATTAAAGCATCTAAGACTGATAAAGAAATTGGTATTCGCTTTGTCCCATCTTTACTTGTTGATAAACTACTTGAAGCTATTGATGATATATTAATCTCAACCAATATTCCTATAAACGCTCTCGGTATTAATGAAGGTGAGCCTATTTATTCTTATATGATTGAGGACTGCGAGTTAAAATCTCAAATTGATCTAATTATAGATCCAGGTGAAATTGAATTTGCAGGAGTGAGCTCAATTATTAGCTTTTTAAACGAAATTCCAGAAGTCATTAGAGAGGGCGCTGGAGATACAAGCATTTTTTAATATTTCGTATCTATTACAAGTCCTTTTGAATAACTCAGAACTTCTAGCGTTTTAGAATTTAACTTTGGCGTAGCCGCTTTATTTTTTATTTGATCAGTTGATCCCATATACAAATAATAAAGGTATTCCATTCGGTTTGCAGAAGTTATATTAGGATGATTCTTTTCTATATTTTTTAGACTTTTCAGCTTATTTGCTAAGACAAACATTGTAGCGATTGCCGCATTTTTAGGATTATCTAAAGTTCCAGTTGTCACCATTTTTTTATAACGACCTTTCAAGTAGTCATCCACATGCTTTATTTGAGTTGGGCCTCTACTATTATTCGCATTATCTCCAAAGAGAGACTTTACAGGATTAATTGTGAATGGAGAAAGTGGAAGGGAAATAGGAGAAACAAATATTCGATCATCCCTAAGAACATCAATTCCAGCTTGACCAATTTCTGTTTCTTTAAATTTATAAAGCTTTGATGTTGCAAAGTCTGACTCAACACCAAGAATACCAAAAGACAGCTTCATCAATTCGTCATACTCTTCATTTGTAATTCCAAGAAGGGGTAACATATCTTCTTTTTCTGCCACGAGAGCGGCTACAAATCTCTCAGAGAGCTCACTTTTATATCTGTCATCTACTATATAAGCTTTAATTTGTTTTGGTTCAACTGTAGGGGTTTTTATATTAAAGTTTTTGTCACAGTTTTTACACTTTGGTTTAAATACTAATTGATTTTCTGACAACAAAAATTCAGCACTATTAGTTTCAGGTAAAACATATAAAGGACAATCTTTTTTTGAAAAGTTCTTTATAAATTCTTTCATATCTTCTTTTTGAAGAACAACTCCTCCATTAGTAACTCTATTGTTAGTAGGATCATTATCATTGAATAAAAACATTCTTTGAGGAGTACTAGTTGAGATTTGAGAAATACTTAGTCTAGAATTCTTGTTTTGAGTGTTTAAACTAAGAGCATTGCCTTCAAACTCAGGCTTATATAGGTTCAGAATATTATCACCTATGAAGTAAATTCCTGCTCCTGTTTTATTGTTTGTATCTTTTCCTTCATTATCGCGATAAAGGGTTCTCTCATCCCCTTCTTTACTACCAATAAGAGCTTCTTTCTCAAAGATGATCTGACCTGTATTAGAATAGACTGTAAATAAGCTTCTATTTTTATCAATCACGGTATACTCTGAACATTTTTGTTCAAAGTTTTTGTGATACATTTTAATCTTATCAACTTCATTTTTTTGAGAATTAATTTCATCTCTGAGTCGAATAACTTCCGAGTGCGGTAAGTAACCTTTAGAACTTGAACTAATACGTCTATTTGAACTTTTTTCAATCGCTGTTCTTGTATCATATTTTTTGTTATCTACATAAAAATAATCTTTTCCGTTTAACACTGCTTGAGCATTTCTATTAATAAAGGCTGTACTCTTATTAAGATTTGAAGAAGATGGAAGATAGAATTTTTCTCTATAATCATCTACAATCTTGCTTGCCTCTCCATTTGTAACTACTTTTAAAGTTATTAAGTTAACAAGCTTATCACCAGATGCGACTCCCTTATCTCGATCCGCAAGAGCCTTAGATATATTACTTTTCATAGAAGGATTTTTCGCAATAAAACTTTTTACATCATCTAGTTTTGGAAACTCTAGAGTTTTTACTTCCTTATTTGCCTGAGCATTTCCTTCATTATATTTTTTCTTGGCTCTTGCATATTCTTTATCTAACTTAACTTCAACGCCCGATATATGAAATGCTTTATTACCTTTGATATATGATCTCTTTCCATTTTTTATCTCAATAGTCATATCCTTGAGTTTATCTTCATGAAAGTCGATCTCTGTAATTGTTTGATCTTTTGCTTTGATAGAAAGTAGAGATTCTTTTGTTGGGGCAATTAACTTCCCCGTTTCAATTGAAAACAGCTTCCCTTTAAAAGAAAATGCATACTTTTGATTCTTATGCTCTTTTTTATTTTGCCACATATCTATGAAGCTTTCTTTTTCACTATCTTTAACTCCATTTCCTTGAGGTACTACATAATCATCCCCAGTAAAGAAGCTATCGACATCATCAATCGCCTTCCAAAACTTTTTACTAAGTCTATTACCTGTATAGTTTTCATTCCAAAGTTCAGGGATAATATACTTCGTCCCTTTATAAATGAAGACTCGTTCTTCTCCCTTTTTTGCTAGATTCCCCAAGTCTATAGCTTGGGCCAGGGAAAGAGTTAAGGATTTATCAGCCTTAAGTTCTTCTCGAGTTAAAAAATAAGGCATGTGATCTAAAACATGATCTATAAGATAGTCATGAACGAAATCTTCATTACTAATAGCTTTTACGACTTCTTTTTTGACCCTTGAAGCTTTTGAACGCTGCTTTCTTTGTTTATTAGTGCTTCTTTTCGTGTGAAGCCAAACATCGTCGTAACGTAGATACTTTTGTTTATCCAAAGAATCAACTTTATCAACTGCCTTTAGAATTGAAACTAAATTCATCTCAGGAATAATACTTTCAGAATGATCTAAGTCACATGAGATTTTTTTATTATTACAATTTGCTCCGACAAGGATTTCTTCAAGTAGTTCTTGAGCCTTTTTCTGCACTTCCTTTAAGCGTTTTTGAATTACCGTAAGGATACTTTCTTTGTCACTATTAGTGTTGCGAATTGAAGAATTTATGATCTTAGTAAAGTTTAAAATACTATTGTTTGAGTTTTTATTTTTTGAAAGAAGATGAGCATAGTTTCCAAGTTCATCTTTTTTTTCTTTTTCAAAAAGAATCGCAAGCATCTTTATGTCACTTTCACCGAGATTCAACAAAGCTCTTTTCCCTGGATCTAATTCCTTATTCTGTTCATTTAGTATATTTGAAACATAGGGTAATACTTCGGCCAAGGCAGTTCTTGAAAGTTTATTATTTGGATTTTCAAACAATTCGTAGATTCGTTTAAAATTCTCATCTGACTCTTTCTCAGATTTCATTTGTTCTAGAAGGTTCAGAATTTTATTCTCAACTCGAAACCCATCTTTTTTACTATTTTTTAAAAGTGCATAAGATAATTTATGCAAAGTTAATTCAGACTGTAGTTTCAAAAAGTCTTGAAGCTTCTCCTCTTTGACTTCATCACCACGAACAATGGCATCTAAAGAATCAAGACAATCGTTACCTGCAAATGTAGGAGAAGAAAAAAAGCTAATTAAAAGAAGTAGAATCACTTTATTCAAGTTCATAATCCACCTTTAAAGACTTAATAAGTATTTTCTTTGAATCAATTGAACTATCAAAATCTTTGCTGTACCTCTCTAATATCATTTTTCTTTTTAGTGAACGTGAAATTTGTTCTTTGAGACTTTCTCTATACATAGAATTATAAAGGTCAATGAACACTTTTGTAGCTTGAGTTTCATCACTTGTTATTGATGCCGTTAGTGAAAGTAAGTCTTCAAAGTCATCACTTTCCATCTGCTTAGCTCTCTTATATAGATTCTCTTTATCTTCAATAAGCGTGAGAAGAACTTTATTTTTAGAAGCTTCACCAATTGGTCTTAAAATTTTATTTTCCTTATTAATTGGGGTATATCGATATGTATTAATATTAGATGGATCCTTGCTTGTAGCTCCGGTACTTTTTATCATCTCAGAATGTTCTTTATCTCTCTTCCTTATCTGATTGTTAGTTGTAAATTCGAGTTCACCATTTTTAATATTATAAAAATTTTGTTCATCTTCAGGTAAAATATAAATGGGACAACTATTTCCTAAAAATTCATCTATAATATCATAGCTATAGCCCTCAAGGTTTACACAACCTGTAGAGAGTTTCATAGAAGCGTCTTCGGTATCAAAAGAGCTCATTCTCTCTTCTCTATTACTTATCCAATCACTTCCTGGGATTCCATGGATTGCCTGAACTTCTTCTCGCCTTCCATCTTTATTTTTAGAATATAGTACCATTACTCTATCGTTAAACTCGCCTGTGTAATTTCGATTACTCTTCCCTCTTTCTTGGGGGGTTAGTGTTTTATCCAGAAAGTATGTTCCAGCTCCTGTCGTTTTACTATATTTATAATGGACTTTTCCGTTTCTTTTAAGGATCTTTCCTGATGAGTCTTTTACTGGCCATTTTCTTAAAACCGAATCTGGATTAAATCTCTTAAATTCATTCATTTTTCCTTTTCCAATTATAGACTTAACAGTCATTACCTCATTTCCATCTGAGGTATAAAGAGTTGTTATCGTATTCTTTTTATCGACAATGACAAAGCCTTCGCATTTTGTTTTAGCCATTCCCTCTTTATAGAAAGAAATAATCTTATTCTTATCCGAATCAAACGAGTTGATTCTATCTTGTAATTCTCTAAAATCAGCCTGAGTTTTAGGTTTCTGGATTAATACATTCGTTTTAAGTGGATCTATCTTAATAGAGAGTTCATTTTGAGAAACAATACGCTCAATTGATTTTAAAAGAGTTTCATTAAGAATTTCATCTTCACTCTTTTTACAAAGTCCTATATTAAAAATAGAGGCTTTCTGTCCTTCAAAATCAGAGTTTCCAAAGTAATCCAAGCATTCATCCTTAAAGCGAGAATAAACCTTGCCCTTAATTCTGTTAATTTCTCTTTTAATATCAAGCTTTGCTTTTTTAAATAATGCAGCTTCTTCTTTTGGATTTTGACTTTGAAGGACTTTATTTACAAAGTTACTTAGTATATATGAGTCTTTCCCATCTGCTACCCTAGAAGCAGAAGAGATGAAAGCTGTGAATGCAATATCTGATTCAGAAAAGCCAAAGTCATCTTTGTCCTTCCACGTTGTCTGTAGCCCTACCATCATTAATGAAATATCTTTATCAGATAATTTCTTTTTCTGTGTTATTAATTCCAGTTGTATCTTTGGATCAATTAATTTTGATTTACCTAGATATTTGTTTCCTAGCTCTAATACTTCTTGCTCTATATTTGAGTTTAGTCTCAGTCGCTCAATTGTTTTGTTTCCAATTATTGATTTTGCATAAGATTCAATTGAAGAAGATTGAAGCCCCTTACGATTTTTAATTTTTGATGCGAGCTTTAAGCCTGTTAAAGTCAACTGAGCTTCAACAAGACCACGGTCCTTAGATAAAGACGTTTGAAATTCTGAGATGAATTTCTCTTTGCATTCCTTAAAGTCATAAGCAAAAGCATGACTAAAAGCTAATATGAATGTAAAAAATAAAATTTTCTTCATCAGATCCTGATCGGTAAAATCAGGTAAACCTTTAATTTTTCATAACGACCTATGTAAAAACAATGAGTTGGAACTTCTCACCAAGACTAAAACTTAAAGTCTGGCCTTAGAAGATGGCAATTATAGCCATTAGGATTTTTAACTAAGTAATCTTGATGAAAATCTTCAGCATCTATGAACTTACTTAGAGGCTCAATTTTTGTTACAACTGGTTTTGACAAAGATTTACTTTGATCGATTTTTCTTATCATATCAAGAACAATGCTTTTTTCTTTTTCATCGTTTGTAAAAACTGAACTTCTATATTGCGTTCCCTTATCATTACCCTGTTGATTTAAAGTCGTTGGATCGTGAATACGAAAAAAGTAACGGATTATTTCTTTATAGCTCAATTTATTTTCATCGTAATCAACGCGAATAGCTTCAGCATGCCCAGTAGAGCCAGTTTTAACATGCTCATATTGTGCTCGCTCGTTATCTCCACCTGTATATCCTACTTCTGTTGCTAGCACACCTGGTAGCTTTCTTAGATACTTTTCCATTCCCCAAAAACAACCACCTGCTAAATATGCACTTTTCAATTTTTTTTCCTTTTTTATAAATTGCTTTTCAAACTCACCATAACCTCTTTTAACAAGATCTTCTTTAGGTATAAACTCTAAACTTGCGGAGTTAATACAATATCTAAGTCCTGTTGGCTTTGGTCCATCCTTAAATAAATGGCCAAGATGCGAGTCACCAAATTTTGATCTAACTTCTGTTCTTGGATAGATTAATTTAAAATCTGTTTCTTCCTTTATATTAGACTTAACTAACTTCTTAGTAAAACTGGGCCACCCAGTCCCTGATTTAAATTTATCTACAGAACTAAACAATGGCTCTTTTGAAACGATATCAACATAGATCCCTTCAGCTTTGTTATCCCAATATTTATTTTGAAAAGGTTTCTCTGTAGCTTCTTCTTGAGTCACTTCATACTGTAATGATGTTAACTTCTTTTTCAAATTCTTAATTGGCTTTTTTGTTTTCCAATCAATAGCTCCAGCATAAATATTTGCACTTATTATTAACAATAAAATTTTTATCATAATCACCTCTTCTATAAGTGAGTCAATATATAATTATATTACATATTTAATATATAGATCATCTTTTTTCTCTATGCCCTCATAAAAACAAACAATTTCTACAACTTACTGAGTTAATGCATACTTAAAAGTAGCAAAGGAGAAAAAAATGCTAAAATTTAATCAAATAGATCATATAAATATAACTGTTAATAATTTAGAAAAAAGTGTTGATTTTTACTCACGTGTTTTTGGATTTAAAATATATGAAGATAGTACTTATAATAAAACACCATATAAAATCATTGGAAAAAGTGGCGCGGCAATGCTTTGTCTCTACCAAAACAAAAAGTCACCAATTGACTCGGAAAAGCAGAAAAGTTCAATAAACCATATTGGGTTTAATATTGATTTTTATGATGAAATAGTCAAAGACTTAGAAAGGATGGAAGTAAAGATTAACTATATTAATGGAAGCGCTATAATTGAGTACCCAGAGTCAAAATCAATTTATATCAGTGATCCAGACGGTAACGAAATAGAACTTACTGAACAAATCGCTGGTGGTCTCTAAATAAAAAAAGCCCCAAGCATATTAGACTTGGGGCTTTATTACTTTATGCTAAAAAATAATTACTTTTTAAGATTTAAAACCTTCACTAAACCACTCATTACATTCTGATCTAGTTCTTGAGAGTAATCTTCCCAAAGGTCTTTTGCTAATTCAATTTTTTCTTGCTTAGAAGCTTTTGTTTCTTGAACTTCCATTGAAATTGAATCAAATAAAGCATTTACTTCTTCAATATTATCTTCAAGAGCAAACTTCTCTTCATTACTTAAATTCGCTTTATCTGCAGCCTCACCAGTAATGTCAGCAGAGATATCAAATCTTCCATTATCGTCTAGTAGAACAAGACCAGCTACAAGAAGAACTGGAAGAGTTACAACTCTATAAACGGTATAACCAACATATCCAACTCCTCTTCTATAACGAACAGGTCTTCTTTCAGCAACAACAAATGTTGAAAGATCCATTAATGCAAGTCCTGTTAAAGCAAGTGCTCTATTGTCATTTGTTGCTCCTACAATCGCATTTGAATGCGTTGAAGCAAAGAGCGTACTAAAAAGTGTAAGTGTCATTAAAAAGTTTTTCATTTTTCCTCCAAGGAACAATTAATTGATTTTTTATTTATTTTATATATTTCAAGATCTAGACTTCCTTTATATCTAAAGACATGTCTTCCAACGCCAAAAGGAATCCCTAATCTATTAGCAAACAATTTATAATTCATATTTTCGAATTCAATTTTTCCCATAACAACACTCTTTGATGTTATGCCTGAATCCAGAACAAGCTTTAAGTCATTTTTTCGAGTTGGATTATCCAAGAACACTTTAATTGATTGAACTTCTCCAGCAGAACCTTTTGGAAACAACCCCACTAATTTTCCTGACTGAAGAACCTTTAGTGAAAGAGCTTCTGAGTCGATTGAACTATTTTTTTCTGGAATAGTTCGAGTTATAGTGACTTCAACTTTTTGAAATTCTTCACATTTTTTATTTGATTTTTTTAGTAGCTGATTTTTTTGCGCTTTCAAATAAGACTTTATTGCTTTTTTAAGTCCAATTCTTGCATCAATTTTTTTAGCTCTCGAATAAGTTAAAAGGTTTTCATTATTATTCATAGTTTTAAGCTGTTTAAACTTCTCTACTAAAAATTTAGCATTACACCCAACAAAACCTAAAAACTGAAGACCTTTTGAAGGGGCCTGAAAGACTTCAGAAACATCAACTCCACGGTAATCAACAATCGTGTTGTTGTTTATAATATCGCCTTCTGATCCATTTGAATGTGAGACCCAGAAAATTGCTTTATTGTTTTTATTAGAAAGTTCTTTAAAAAGAGTTTCCTTATCTACATGATGAACAACGACAAGATTTTCGTGAATATGTTTAAGTTTTCTTTTAAAGATCTTTTCTAATTTTTTATTTATGTCCCAACTAGAACTTCTTGCAAATGGGATATTTTTCTTCGCATCAAGGCTCGTCAACAGGACAACTCTATCCTGAGAGAAGGACTTCACAGAGAAGATAGCTAAAAGAATAATCATTAAAATTCTAATCATAGAGGGCATAACTACAATAAATAGGAACTTGACTCAATAGTTGGTTGAAAATGATGAAAAGATTGCAACTAATCGACGGAGTTACAGGTAGTTACAAAGGAGTATTTCAGGGTTAAAAATCAAAAGGTTACTTCCACGTCCCAAATAGAAACGTGGAATCACCTATAATAATTTTAATTTATAGAAGGTCTTTAGGGTCCATTGTCTCTAGAGTATTCTTAACATGCATTAAAAATTTAGATCCAACTTCACCATCAATTAATCTGTGATCATATGTATGAGTTGCATACATAATATCTCTGATGGCCATTGAGTTATCTTTCATAACCTCAACAGATTTTTTGATTGTACCAACACAGAAAATACCAACCTGAGGTTGAAGTATAACTGGAGTGGCTGCAATTACTCCAAATGATCCGTTATTCGTAAAAGTATAAGTACCTCCACTTAAATCATCCATCGTAAGTTTTTTATTTCTTGCCTTGATAACAAGCTCATTCAGACTTCTAGCAAGTCCTGTCAGATTTAGGTTATCCGCTCCTTTAATAACTGGAACAATTAAACCATTACCTGGAACTGCTACTGCACAACCGATATTTATATCTTTTTTATAAACGATATTTGTTCCGTCAATTGATGCGTTAACTGTTGGGAACTCTTTAAGAGCTTGAATAAGTGCATACATTACAAAATGAGAATAAGTTAAAGAGAAGCCTTCTTCTTTTTTAAAGCTATCTTTAATTGTATTTCTTATTGTCACAAGGTTTGTCATATCAATATCAACGATTGAATTTACATGTGGAGAAGTAAGCTTACTTGCTTGCATATTTTTAGCAATCGCCTTTCTCATATTATCCATCGGTACGATTTCAACTTTCTCACTTGAAGTAAACGCTGGAACAGTTGATAGCTGAACACTTGAAGAAGAGCTTGAAGCTGATGCTGCAGGAGCACTTCCTCTAGTTGATAGGAACTTCATAAAGTCATCTTTATTTACACGTCCGCCAGCACCTGAACCTGAAATGTTTGCAAGCTCATTTATATCAACACCATTTTCACTTGCAAGTCTTTTTACAAGTGGCGTATAGAACCTTCTCTCTCCACTAGCAACCTGAGTCGCTGGTGCGGCTGATTTTGTTTCTACTTTTGCAGCAGAAGCTTCCTCTTTAGGAGCTGCAGCTGGAGCGGGAGTTGAAGCTGAAACTTCAGCATTTAAATCATCATCAATAACACAAATTAATTTACCAACATCAATTGTCTCACCTTCTGGGTATAGAAGTTCAACAATTTTTCCTTCTGTAGGACTTGGTATTTCCGATTCAACTTTATCTGTAGAGATTTCAAGTAAGATTTCATCAATCTCAATTGTATCTCCAACGTTCTTATTCCACTTTGTAATCGTTCCTGTTGTAATCGACTCACCCATCTGAGGCATAACAACTTCAACACGTGCCATATTTATCTCCTAATTTTATTATCTTTCTATTTTACTCTATTTAGCTCTAGATCAAAGTACTCTCTTAGAAATTAAGAGCTCTATCCTTAGATGCTAAAACTGCCTCAGCAAGCCACTCTCCAAGTGTTGGATGCGGATGAACCGTGGCAAAAATTTCCTCATCAATTCCTTCCATTGTTCTAAACAATGCATATTCATGAATAAGTTCTGTCGCATGAGTTCCAACGATATGAGCGCCAAGCATTTCTCCATGCTCACCCATAAGAGTTTTTACAAATCCTGCTGTCTCATTTGATGCCAGTGCTTTTCCATTTGCTGTAAATGGAAGTTTACCAACATTATATTTAATACCCTTTTCTTTTAATGCTCTTTCAGTGTAACCAACTGATGCAACTTGAGGCTGACAATAAGTACAACCAGCAATATTCATTTTATCAATTGCATGAGGTTTTTTTCCGGCGATATGTTCAGCAGCAACAACACCCTCATGACTTGCAGCGTGTGCAAGTAAAGGCGCTCCAGAAACATCTCCGATTGCGTAAATATGAGGCACGTTTGTTTGGTGCATATCATTTACAGAAATAAATCCTCTATCAGATTTTACTCCCGCTTTATCAAGACCATAACCTTCAAGGATTCCAGTCATACCAACTGCGATTAGACCTTTATCAAATTTGTACTCAACTTTTTTACCTTTCTCTATGGCCGTAACCGTTATGTTTTTACCATTGTCGCAAGCTTCAACTTTCTCAACTCCAAGGCTCATTTTTATTCCGTATTTTTTATAGGCTTTTTCAACTTCTTTTGATGAGTCTGTGTCTTCAATTGGAAGAAGGTTTTTTTGAAGTTCAAAAATATGAACATCAACACCAAATGCATTCCAAAAATAAGCAAACTCGACACCAATTGCACCAGCACCGATGATACCAATTGATTTTGGAAGTTTTTCCATTTTAATTGCTTCCCATGCACCAATTAAATTTTTTCCATTATGCTCCAGACCTGGGAATGATCTGTATTTAGCACCTGTTGCAATAATTGCATTTTTAAAATCAATCTTTTCTTTTCCAACTTTAATTGAAGTTTTAGAAACAAATTCTCCATGCCCGCTGAACACTTCAATTTTATTTTTCTTCATAAGGTAGCCAACACCACCAGAAATTTTTTCAGATATTTTCTTTGCTCTTTTTACAGCTTGAGCTCCATCTAAACCTTTAAGGTCAACGTCAATCCCAAGATCTTTGAAGTCTGCAATCTCATGAACAGAGTGAGCAGATTTTAAAACGGCCTTTGTTGGAATACATCCTTTGTTAAGGCAAACTCCACCCAATTTTTCCTTCTCAATAATCGCTACTTTCTTACCAAGTTGTGCGGCACGAATAGCAGCAACATATCCACCAGGACCAGCACCAAGAACTACAACATCAAACTTCTTACTCATATAGTTTTCCTCTTTAATTGATTAGTAAATTTATGCATTAAGAATTAGAAAAAACGAGGGGTTATGTCAATCACACTATGCAATAATTAACGCACTGAGATTAGTCGTCTACGTGCTGCTTTGGTAAGTCTCTTTCCAATGACTAATAGACCTAATAGCTCTGTAAATATCGAACAAGCTGAAATTGATTCACTCCTTAAGCACTTTCCTAAAGGGATTGTTGCCTTTGATTTGGAGATGACGGGACTCTCTCCAGTATTTGATAAGATCATCGAGATTGCAGCCGTAAAGGTCACAGCAGAGGGTGAGGTGTCTACATTTCATCAAATGATTAACCCCTTAGTCACTATCCCCGATTACACTATTGAGTATCATGGAATTACTAACGAAATGGTTAGAGATTGTCCGACACTCAAGTCCCCGTTAAAAGAATTTAATAATTTTTATGGAAATCTTCCTCTCCTAGCGCATAATGCACAATTTGATATGGGTTTTATAGTTAAAGGAAATCACGAATATAACTATCCTTTTTCTCTTAGTGATATATTTGATAGCTGTAAATTTGGTCGTGCTCTTTATAAAAAAGAAAAAGATAATAAACCAAAGAGTTTTAAGCTTTCAGATCTTGCAGAGTTTTTCAGTTTTAATTTCACTCATCACAAAGCTCTAGATGACGCCTATATAAGCCTTAAGGTTTTTATTAAATGCTTAGAAAAATTTGAAAATTACACTGGTAAACGAAACCTTCGAGATTTAAGTTTTTTATTTAAACTAAATTCATTCAAAAAACCTATCGAGTACGAGCTACCTAAGAAGCTAATTCCCATTAGAGCATCTCTAAAAACTCGATCTCAAGTTTTCATTAAGTATAAAGGATCAAGTACTGGTGATAACTTCAGACCAATAAAGCCCATTGCATTTATTCCAATGCCTCAGGGGTTAATTCTTTACGCGGAGTGCCTAAAAGACAATCTTAATAAGCACTTTATGGTTAAGAAGATCAAAGAATTAAAGCTTGAAGCATAGCTCCAAACTAGACAAAAACAATCAGATATACTACATTTTTCTCTCGGAGAGAATATGACTGCATTAGTAAGATCCATTGATTGGTTAAAGACATCACAATTTTTATATCTTGGTTTAAACGTTGGTGTTTTTATTTGGATAATATTTTTAATCACTCATACAAAACAAATTTCATACTCTTCACTGTTTATAAATTACTCATTAATTTCACCAATCGTTATCACTCTATTTCTTTTAAATAAAAGAATCTTAAAAGACTAAATGAGTACTGAACAAAGCTGGCAAAAAGAATTTGGCCAAAGCTTTAAGTCGTCTAAAGATTTATCAAACTTTCTTGAGATGGACGTTAAGATTTCTGATTATCCAATTTTTATCCCGAAACAATTTGCAAAGAAAATAAAAAGAGATGGAGTTGGCTCCCCTTTATGGAACCAATTTATTCCAAGTCCCCAAGAGAACTCTGAGCAAGGTTTAATTGACCCTATTGGTGATCAAATACATCAAAAAGGTGGAGGGATTATCCATAGATACAAATCGAGAATTCTTTTTAGTCCAACTGAAATTTGTCCTATTAATTGTAGGTATTGTTTTAGAAAAAATGAACTCCAACAAAACCTAGACACCTTTAAAGCATCTCTTAACGATCTATCTGAGTACCTGGAAAATCACAGTGAAATTTCGGAAGTCATCCTCACCGGAGGAGATCCACTTATTCTTTCTGATTCAAAAATTGAATCAATTCTAAATACGATTTCAAATTTCAAACATATTCGGTTTGTAAGATTTCACTCTAGAACACCAGTTATCTTACCTCAAAGACTTACAGAGAGTTTGCATGCAGTACTCTCATCTTTTAAAGATCAATTTGATACAATCACGATTGCAATACATATTAATCACAAAACTGAATTCAGCGAACAGCTAATAGAAAACCTAAAACCATTTCAAGACTTTAACCTTATTTCCCAATCAGTTTTATTAAAAAATGTTAATGATAATACCCAGTCTTTGATAGATCTTTTTCTAGAGTTAAATAAGCATAAAATAAAGCCCTACTATCTTCATCATCCCGACCAAGTAAGAGGTGCTATGCATTTTTATCTTCCAATTAAAGAAGGCCGTATTCTTTACGGTGAACTTAGAGAGCATCTACCTGGTTGGCTCATTCCTCACTATGTAGTTGATTCTTCAGATGGAACGGGTAAAAAATTGGCCTACAATAGCGAGTCTTTAGACTACTCAGGGCAAATGCTTGACCGTTTTGGACAGACTCACTCTTTTTCAATTGAGTAATTAAGTTCCTGTACCATTTTTCGGCTATTTAGTTTAAAATATCACTATGAGCCAAACAATACTTATTCATGATAATGAAGACTTAAAAAAATTATACTCATTAAATCTAAAAACTTACGCTGGAACAGATATTGTAGAGCGTGGAAATGCAGCTGATGCAATATCTCTTCTAGCGATACTTCCATCTATAGATTTAATTATTACGACAAATAGTATTGAAAACGAACAGACAGCTGTAGTTCTTCATAAATATTTGAAAGAGAATGAGCTTGAAATCCCCCTTATTGTTCTCGGAGATTGTCCTGCCATATCTCAAGATACACTTTGTTTAAAATCCCCTGCCGATTGGGAAGTCCTCATAAAGCATGCGGCGAAGCTTCTTGGTATTACAGAAGAAGATGTTCAAAAGAAAGTAAAACCAAATCACGTTCCAATCGCTTTGCGCTATTTCTACGAAATTGATCACACTCCTTGTGACGTTTATATTAGAATAAAAAAAGGAACAGGAGATTTTGATTACGTTAAGCGTTTATATGCTCAAGATAGTTTTGACAGTAATGATATCGATAAATACGAAGCTCAGGGTCTGAAGGATTTTTATATTCCTAAAGACTATCAACAGTACTTTGTGAACTTTGTTACAAATTCTTTAATTCAAAAACTAGAAATCTCTAGTCTTGATATTGAAGATAGACTTAATGTTAACTCTGTCGGGTACGACCTAGTTGCCGACCACATAGAGAACTTTGGGATTGACGAGGGAATTCAAGACCTTGCTAAAGGTAGTATTAAGTCGATGATAGCAACGACAAAGCAAGCTCCTAAACTTGCGAGTCTTCTTAAGATGTTATTATCATCAAAGATTTCATATGCGTATCAACACGCTCACCTCGTTTGTGTTATTGGAAACTTTATTTTATCAAAGCAGCAGTGGTATAAAGAAAAGCACCTAGAGATATTTGCAACAGCAGCCTTCTTTAGCGACATCACTTTAAAAAGCCCTGAACAAATTAGAATTAATTCTGATGATGACGCAAAAGCTTCGAAGCTTGAACAAGCTGAACTCGATCACGTAAATACCCATGCTGCAGATGCTGCACAACTTATTGTTGGAACACCTCTTTATACTGAATATCTATTTGCAGTCATTCAACAACACCAAGGAAGCATGGATGGGATCGGCTTTCCGGAAGATCCGACTGAAGATATCCACCCTATTGCAAGAGTGTTTATAGTTGCTGATTATTTTGTGAAACTTATGCTTGATCCTAAAGCACCTAAAAATAAAAAAGATATTCTTTCAATAATTTACGCAAGGTTCACTCAGGACAGCTACCATAAGATTACTAAGGTCCTAGAGCTCAAAATCAACTAGAACAAGCTTTCTAAGCCATTGACAAAACAGAGTGAATTAACTAAATTACTGACTCTTACGCGGTAGTAGCTCAATTGGTAGAGCATCTCGTTGCCATCGAGAAGGTCGTGAGTTCGAGTCTCATCTACCGCTCCATTTTTTCTTTCAAATAAAATAAGCTAGAATAAACAAGTGAAAATAATTTTGCTTATATCTATATTCATTAATGTCTCTGCAGCAAGTTCAATTGCTAACAAGCTTCAACCAATAGACTCAAAAACAAACTCACAATATATAAAAGATCACCTTAATCAAAAAATTAATTGGTATAAATGGAATGATCATAATCTTAAAATTTTAAAAAAATCAAAGAAACCTATTTTTCTACATATTGGTTATTATGGCTGTCATTGGTGCAATAAAATGTCTAAAGACAATTTTACTGATGAAAAAGTTATAAAGATTTTAAACTCGCAGTATATCTCAATTATTGTTGATAAAGATCAACACCCAAAAGTAAATGAGAAGTACCTAAACTACCAATTAAATCTGATTGGCAGTAAGGGATGGCCCGCAAATCTTTGGCTTCTTCCAAATCTTCTTCCCTACTATGCAAGCTCTTATGTTTCAAACTCAGCAACTCTGGAAGACAGATTAAGTTTTATCCAGCTTTTAAAAATTTTCTCCGATAAATTCCATTCTCAATATGAGAAGGCGGAAAAATTGGCAAGGCGAGTTGAGAAGGCCTCTCTCAATAAAGAGATTATCAACTTAAAAAAAGATGAAGTATTTGGTGGCTATAAAAAAGAAGCAAAGTTTGTTACCGAGTACCCACTAATTGAAAATCAAATAAAAGCCTATATAAATCAAGATAAAAATTTAGAAAAACATAATACAAAAACTCTCGACTCGATTTTAAAAGCTGCAATATATGACAAGGTTAACGGTGGCCTTCATCGCTACTCTGCAAGCTCAAACTGGGAAACGCCACATTTTGAAAAGAGACTACATGATAATTCTTTTTTAATCATGGCCTTAGCAAATAAGTTCTATCAAACACAAGACAAAAAATATTTTGATTTTGGAATTCAAACGATTAACTTTATTGAAAGCTCTTTAAAGATAGAAGATAATCTCTATGCTTCAATTATTTCTGCTGATGTTATCGAAAAAGGTCTTCATAAAGAGGGTGCTTATTATTTATATTCTAATAAGAATCTTCCAAAAGACTGTTTTAAGAAATATCTAAAGACAGCTTACTCAACTACTTCTTTAAAGAACTTAACGAAAAAGAATATTCAATTTTGTAAAAAGTATTATAAGAAGGCAAAACCGATCTCAAATATCCGCCCTTTAAATGATCAAAGGGCAAGAATAAAAGATATGATTTCTCTCACTCGAGCATTATTCGAATTTGGAGTAAAAACAAATAAAGAGGTATATATTCATAAGGCATATAGTTTAAATAAAAACATACTCAATCGCTTTATGAAGAATGACATTCTTTTTGAAAATTGTGGAAAAAAGAAGTGTTATGATAAAGCTTCTGATGAGGACTATTTAAGTCTTCTTGAAATTAATTTCAAGTTATCCTCCTTTAAGACAACTTTTGATTCTTTTAAAAAAATACAATCAATTCAAAAACTCACATCTCTAAATTTAAAAGGAACGAAGAATAAAAGACTTAAGCATTTATATTCAATGATTAATCTTTTCTTTGATAAAGCGGATAAAACAGATAACCTCTCCCCTTCATCTTACTTTGTGGTTATTACAGGAAAGGAAGAAACAACCTTAGAGAAAAAAGTATTTGGAACTCTTTTTCCTTTTGGAGCCATTATTAAAAAAAATGAAATCAATGCCTCTTATCCATTTTTTAAAGATAAAAAAACAAAGAGTAAAACGAGGCTCTATATTTGTAGCAGCTCGATGTGTTTTTTGCCTCAAACAAATATTAAAGATTTTCTAAAAAAATCGAAGACACTATTTAAATAGTTATTAAGGAGTAATCTTAATCGCTGGACCAGATTGAGAAACACAGATATAGGCACATTTACCACATCCAACACACGCATCTGCATCAATAACAGGAACACCATCTTCGCCTTTTATAATTGCCTTAAGTGAATTAGGGCACGAGTTATAACAATAATCACAGTATTGCCCCTGCTCTACTAAACAGTGCTCTCTGTGTACAACAGCAAGACCTATAGGTTTTATTATATCTGTTAAGATTAATGCGTTATCATCACATGCTTTAATACAAGGCATGTCTTCACAAAAACGACAGGCTTCGTGATGAGGATCAATAAAGGGAGTGTTGAATAATACTCCAGCACTCACAGAGCTTACCTTGTGAATTGCATTATACGGGCATGCATCTTTACATGAATCACATCTAGAACAGGCCATTAAAAATTGATCTTCAGCTATGGCCCCAGGTGGTCGAATTATTTTTCTTCTAAATTTAATTTTCATTCCTGCATCAAGAAGATCAAAAGTAACCTTCTTTGCTGAATGCATGGTCTTTCTAAATAAGTCTCTACGTCCTATCTTCTTATCACTCATAGAATCCCCCCGCGATAGACCATAGGCTGCGAGATTAGCCACAAGCTAAAGAAGGAAAGCATAAAAAGAATCGAATAAACAATAAAATAGCTTGAAGAGTAGGCCAGTTTATTATCTAAAGAGATATTGAGCTTTTGCAGACGAACTCGTAATGTTTTTACTGAGTAGTATAATCCTATCGCATAAATAACGAGTTGAGACTCAAGTAAATCAACATGATTAATTCCTTGTTTTGGAACAAAGTCTTTTAATCCAAAAAGGTTCATACCAAAACCAAAAGGATCATTTAGAGGCTTTATTAAAAACTCTAACTCACCAAGAAGGTGCATAATATTATGACCTAAGTGATACGCCAGAGTCACTGGGATTAATGAGATGCAAAGATCAAAAATTGAAATAGTTTTTCGACTTAATATTTCAATCACTTTATTTACAATGAATACACCAAAGAGAAAGAGGACAATATAGATGGCAAATAAAATAGTAAAAGATAGAAGATAAGAAGCGTTAAGTGAATTTCTAATCATATCTATAAATTCAAACCACGTATCCACCATTGTGATTCCGTGAAAATAAGTTAATGCAAATATTATAAGATACAAGATACCTTCATCTTTATTTGATTTTTTCATCGTATCGACATCTGCAGCCATCGATCTCATATTAATTGTTAAGTTATTTTTTTCACAAGAACGAATGCACTCTGTACATAAGGTACAATAAGTATTTTCTTGTAATTTATATGGAATAAGACCTGTTGGGCAAGCCGTTGAGTATTCATTTCCTTTTACACAGTCCTTTGTTTTACAATCTAGACAAGCTGTTGGCTCTTTTACTCTAATCTCTAAAGGAGCAAAAAGAGAATAAGCTCCACTAATTCTTCCAACCGGACAAAGATAGCGACAAAAGGCCCTTTTTTCAAAAAACATTGGTATTACAACGGCCATCGATACAACGATTAGACCCAAGACAGCTGTCCAATATGAGCTTTTTGTTATTTCTAATCCAAGTTCAAGCCAAGTGATAATAATAAAAAATACTGTCGCCGGAAGAACTGTCTTTAAGGCTTTTGGCCATTTTAAAAGTTTCTTTGCTTTATATTTCTTTTTATTAAATACCAAACCGTATTGAAATAGATTTGCAAAAAAATCCCAAGGACAAAAGGCACAAAAAATTTTCCCTGAAAATGCGACAAAGAAAATAAGTAGTGTCCACCAAAACATCCAGACAAAAGGAGCTGCAAAGCTTGCTCTATCTCTTCCAAAAAAGCCCGTCACAAGAACTACAATAAAAATTAAAGCTGGAATAAAACGAATTAAAGGCGAAAAATATTTAAAGCGCACAAGACTTTCAAGAAATTCAAATTCAAAAATTGAAAAGCGAGAAGCGATAAAGGAAAATTTCTTTTTGGGATAGCGAAAATAAAAATAGAATCCAAGAAAAAGAACAAAGAAAACAAAAACTAGCTGCCAATAAATATCAAATGAATATTCTCCAATATTAATCTGGGAGAATTCTGTACTCCCATCACAATATACTCTAGGCGTTCTTACCACGAGTATCCTCTTGATCTTTAATATAGAATTTCTTCAAAATTCCAACGAAAACAAAGAAAAGAACTATCGCAATTGCAAGTCCGTATTTCTCAATAAATGGTTTTGTTACATTGAAAGGAAGTTTTACGATATCAAGTTTTCCATCTTCCGTTTTAAAATGTACATGGAGTTCAAGATCATCTTGATGAACTAATTTTTTATGTACAGAGTATATACTCTCCTCTTCAGGAAGGTGCCCGTCTTGAGAATAGACAACTTCTCCTCTTGAGAAGATCTCTAGTTTTACGGCCTTACCATAAACCTTATTTGCTCTTACATCATAAAGAAAAATATAGAGTCTCACCATATCACTATCAGCAACATTCTCTAGGTTAATCCCCTGAAAATTATAAACAGTTAAAAAGATTTCCCATTTATCATCTTCATGAAGAAACTCTAATATTGGAACCTGAGGATAGTTTTCAAAGTAATCATTATGAGGAAGCCCTTTATAGTGGTGGGCCCATGAAAATGAAGTTAAACAAAAAAACAAAAAAAGAGATAAAGATAAATATTTATTTCTCATTTAAACGCCTTCTTAGTGTATAAGCTATTAATGTCTAACTTGATATGTTGTTTGGGACAATTATCCACGCACTTATAACAAAGGTGACAGCTAAATAAAATATCTTCTTTTGGAAAGAGATCTACCGGACAAACGGTATAACAAACCTTGCAGCGGCTGGGACAATTAGCACTATCCGCTTTTAATTTAAATAGACTAAATCTTCCAAATTGAGCAAGTAACCACCCCGTAGGACAGACACTATTGCAAAACTCTCCCGAGATGAGACCAATATCAAGAACAATAATGGCTACGAAATAATAGATTCCAACAGTGAAAGTATTAAAAACAATAATAGAGAAAACCTCATGGCTAAAGGTAATATAAGGCAAAATAAAATGCCAAACCCACATTCCCATAAAATAACTTATAATAAGACCAAACCAGAATATAAAGATTCTTGTCTCTCTTGGTATTTTTAATTCTAAAATGGGAATTCCAATTTTTTTGAAAACTTCTTTTATCTTTTCAGTAAGAGTAAAAAAAAATGCCATTGGACAAAGCCAAGAACAAAAAACGCGTCCCAAAGTAAAAGCTAAAATAACAGGACCAATTCCACCTAAAAAATATTTAATAGGAAATTTAACGGAATTTATAACCTCAGAGATTAATCCCAAAGGATCTGAAAATTGAACGCCTAATATACTAAAAGCCCACATCGATCCACTACTTGAAGTTGCTGCAGTTACGGGATCATCAAATAAAGAATAAAATAAATCTAAAGCGTAATACACATAACCTGCAAGTGCTCCATCTGCGAGGCCAACAAGTCTTGGATTATTAAAGGCGATCTTATTATTTGCGTACCAATTACTTATTGGAATCAAACAAAAAAATGCAATCACCGCAATCAAAGTGAAATAGCGAAAGTATTGGATTTTTGATTTTTTGATTTTTTTCATGCGGGTTTTATCCGTATGGCCTGAGGCATATGAATACACGCCTGCTCACATAAACCACAACCTACACATTTATCCGGATTAACTGTTGGCTGCTCATATAGGCCAACTTTGATCGCCTCACCTGGAAGAGGACAAGCGCGATAACAAACCCCACAAGTTCTACCGTGAAATGAAAAGCACAGATCTTTATCGACATAAGCTGTTCCCATCTTCACTTCTTTTTTGGCAACTTCAAGGTCTCTCGTTATTTCAGTCAGGGCTCCAGTTGGACAAACTTCAGTACAAATCATGCAAAGGGTGCAACCCTTCGCTCGAGCATTGATTACAGGAGTATGAACATTTTCAAAGCCATACTCAAAGCTTGCCATATTAATACAATCATTTGGACATGCAGTTGCACATTTAAAACAACCAATGCACTGCTGTAGAAAGTCATCTTCTTTTAATGCTCCAGGCGGACGCAAAAAACGCTTTCGATTACTACTTGTTGTATTTTTTTTAAGGCCTATAAATAGGACTGGGATATAAGCTAAAAATGCAATTATCCCAGCTAACAAACGCCTTCTATTCAATTACTTCAAACTCCTAAGGTAGACTACGATATCATCGATTTCTGTTTCGTTTAATCTAGCTAGTCCCCTACCGTGTCCAAATGGCTTCATCGCAGTACCTGCTCTACCAACTTGGATCGTCTTTTTAATATAGTCATCACTAGCTACATCTAGAAATCCAGAAAGTCCAATCCCTGTCCCCGGTCCACCGTAAGAGAAGCCTTCTCCTATTGGCCCATGGCAGTATAAACAGTATGTTTGATACCCTTTTTTACCGTGCTCAACATTACCTTTTAATACAATTGTCTTATCAACTTTATACTTTTTAAAGACCTCATAGTCATTTTGCCAAGATCTGATATACGCCACTAGACTTGGAATATGCTTTTTAACTCTTCTGGCCTTTTTATAAGAAGCCATTGTTGTTCCTGGTCTTCCGTTTTCAATAGTCTTTAGAATGAATTCATCATCCGCTAGACCAAGAAAATCAGGACTATTAAGTCTTGCGCCCATTCCGGTGATTCCAACACCTTCTTGACCGT
Organism: uncultured Oligoflexia bacterium; assembly: GCA_937120495.1. GTDB lineage: Bacteria > Bdellovibrionota > Bacteriovoracia > Bacteriovoracales > Bacteriovoracaceae > CAKZJW01. The sequence continues at coordinate 36,823 of CAKZJW010000076.1, read as the reverse complement.
GACAACTAGCACATTTTTTCTTGAAAACTTTTTTACCGTTTTTTACAAGTTTTGCATCTAGCACAACTGGTTTATCAACTAGTTCGTGTTCAACTTGAGGAATTGACTGCATCTGTTTTGATGTACAGCTCACACCCACTATCACTAAAAATAAAAATATATTAAAACGCATAAACTCTTCCCCTAAAATTAAGAAATCTTTTCAATTCTTGCTGCAAGTTTTTTAAAATCTACTTGACCCGAAACTGGATCAAATGCTCTGTTAGAAACTGCGTTAACAAGCCATTTGTTTTTCTTAGGATCTGCTGAATCCGCAACCGATAAGTTCCATGGGCTGAACATATAACCTTGAGGAACAGTATTTCTTGCTGGCTTAACAACTGAATCGAGACCGATAGAAACTCTCGCCTCGTAGTGCCCTCTTCTCGTTACAACACGAACCCACTCACCATCTTTTACGCCAAGATTTTTTGCATCATCAGGATGCATCTCTACGTATTGTTCAGGAACAAGCTTTCTTGTTGTACCTGATCTAATTGTTTTCGCTGTATGGAAATGCTCATAAACAACTCCAAGACCAATCCAATATGGATACTTGTCTTTAGGTATGTCTGCAGCTTTTTTCCCTTGGAATTCAGCATCAGGAAGATCTGGAGTTAGAGCCATATCTCGGGCCTTAACTAATAGGTCCATATTATCTTCAGCATAGAAATCTTTTTCCACACCAAACTTCATAAGCTGATCTGTGATCTCTTTTCTTTTAGAGTAATCTTGATCACAAAAATGCATATGCATCTTTCCATCTTTATGTCTGAATTCACCATACGGTTTATCTTTCCAACCATCTTCTTGAGATAGGAATCTTCTTTTAGTACCACCTTTCATCGCTATTTCAGCCGTAGGTGCTGGCCACTGAATACCTCTAAGATCTCTTAGTTGTTGATAAGGTGATGTTCCTGTTTTCTTTTCAACATCTAGAAGTCCAGACATATCTGCATCAGTTCCTTTAGATGCCTTACAGAAGTCTCTAAAGATATCTTCTGGATCATAGAATCCATTTTTCATTCTCTTATATGGAAAAATCTTATCTACATTTAGACCAAGCTTCTTAGCAATAAGTTTACCTTTATCAATAACCATGTCCATATCTGGTCTAGTTCCCTTAATTGGGTTGGCCGTACCATCACAAACATAGAACCTTCTTTCTGATTGAATATATGTTCCACCAAACCACTCTCCCCACGTTGCCGCAGGTAAGATTACATCTGAGTAAAGATTATTTGGAGCTGAATGATAAATTTCCTGACTTACAACAAACATTCTCTCAAGAGCCGGTCTAACGAGAGTATTCGTCTCTGGAAGATCAATATGAGTTGCATAGATTAAGAACATTGCATCGACTTCTTTTTTAAGGGCCCTCTCCATCATTCCAACGGCCATCCCTTTATTACTCATTCCTGCAACTTCTTTTAGTCTACTTCTTGGTACTCCCCATTCATCTGCCATTCTATTTCTGTGTTTTACATCATCAATACCAACATTAAATGGAAGCCTACCCGTTAAACCACCAGTCAACCTCTCACCCATCGCATTTGGCTGCCCTGTCTGAGAGTGTGGCCCACAACCTGGACGACCAATATTCCCAGTTAAAACCATTAGGTTTACAAGAGAAACTGTATTATTTTGTCCATGTAGATGTTGGTTATAACCGATCCCCCAAATTGATAAAACTCCACCTTTACCGTTTTTTCTACCTTTAATAGATGCTTCGGCCCAAACCTTAGCGATCTTATAAATTTCTTTTGCCGGTACCATTGTTTTATCTTCAACTTTTTTAGGATCAAACTTTGCTTTTACCTGCTTAATATAATCTTCCCACCCCTTAACGTGATTCTTAAGAAGCTTCCAATCTACAGCATCAGGGTATTTCTCTAAAATTGCATAAGCGATTGCATTATGAATTGAGATATCACCATTGATTGTTTCAAAGTGATAAGAATTTTTCGGATTTATTTCCTCTAGACCTTGAACTGTTCCCGTTCTTCTAGGATCAACAACAAGAGTTGGAATATTTTTTAATTTTTTATGATCTGCTGCTCTCCAAAATAAAATTGGATGTGACCCTCTAGCATTATGTCCCCAAAAAGAAATCATATCCGCTTGCTCAACATCGTCATAACAAGTTGGAGGCGTATCAGAACCAAAAGTTTTAAAGTATCCAGTAACCGCTGAAGTCATACACATTCTGGCGTTTGCCTCAATTGTATTTGAACCAATAACACCTTTCATAAAAATATTTTCTAGGTATTGTCCCTCAACTGTTAATTGACCTGAACCATAAAGCCCAACAGCGTTTCCACCTTTTGCTTTAATGATATCAACAACTTTATCTGCAATTAATTCTTCAACTTCATGCCAAGAAGCTTCTCTAAAATCACTAAGATTATAAGAGCCTTTTGTTTTTGAAATATGGTTTTTTGAAGGGTCACTCATATCTTTACGAATAAGAGGTTTTGTTAGACGGTCTACGTAGATAGCTTCAGCTGACGCTAAACCTTTAATACATTGCAAACCTTTATTTGTTGGATGCTTTGGATCTGGAACAACTCCAGAAATTTTACCATCCTTAACTTTAATAATCGTTCCACAACCAACTCCACAATATGGACAAGCTGCAAGACAATCTTCATTAGATTTTTTAAAAGTTAAATCATATTTTTCTGGTTTCGTTGAGATCGTTCCATGAGCTTCTTTTGGTTTAAACTCAGAGGCAACAGAAACAGCTGCTCCGGCACCAAGCATTCCCTTTAAGAAATTTCTTCTTCCTGGTCTTTTTCCATCTTCAACGGGTTGATCTGGAGCTTCATGCATAATCTCCGAATTCTTCAACTCTTTGTACTTATCATCACTCATTTAACACTCCCAAGTATTAATATATTTAATGTCATTAAATTATTTAGTGTATTTGACCACACGAACCAATATTTTAATACTGAATTTTACTAAGTTGACTCGATACTAGACATGATTTAAATCATATTTGTAAAAATAGATATAGGCAGAAATTGGAAGATGTCCTAGTATAACGTCCACTAGGCTAAATGGATAAGAACTTGAAAGACAAAACAACAAAATTAATTGATGACCACGGTCGTCATATAAAGAAATTAAGATTAAATCTTTTAGATACTTGTAATATGCGCTGCATGTATTGCATGCCTGAAGATCAAAAGTTTAAACCACTTGAAGACCTTTTATCTCCAATTGAAATGAAAAAGATTGTAGCGAATCTTAAAGGCTTTGGAATCGAAGAAGTACGGCTTACTGGCGGAGAGCCATTAATGCATCCACAGTTTAAGGAAGTCATCAAAGAACTCTCAAAATTAAAGCTAAAAAAGTTATCAGTAACAACGAATGCTATTTTGCTCGATAAGCATCTTGATTTTTTAAAAGACCACAATATAAAAGATATAAATATTAGCCTCGATAGTTTAAGAGCTAAATCATTTGCCTATATTACTAAGAAAGATGTTTTTAAAAAAGTTTTAGGTGCAACTCTAAAAGCAAAAGAGCTTGGCTTTAATATAAAAACAAATACCGTAATGCTAAAAAACATAAATTTTGAAGAAATTGAAGACTTTCTGGCATTTAGTTCTAAATACGATATTGAAGTACGTTTTTTAGAAATGATGAAAATTGGATATGCTCGCCAATATTTTGATCGCCATTTTGTAAGTGCAAAAGAGGCAATTGATAGAGTTTCTAAAACTTGGACCCTAGATCAAAAACAAATGCCTCAAGACTCAACCTCATTTAACTATATAGCAAAACAAAATGACTCCTCAGCACAGCTTGGCTTTATCGCCTCAGAGACACAGCCTTTTTGCAGTGGTTGTTCAAGATTAAGACTTAGTAACGAAGGAATTCTTAGACCTTGTATTATGATTAACGAGGGGCCAAGTATCAGAGACCTTGATGTAAATGGATATGAATTTGTTCTAGCAGATTTAATTAATAAAAAACCAATCGAAAGACTTGAGCAAACAATACATCAGATGAATGAGATTGGTGGGTAATATCCTCTAAACCGAGCTCTTCCCCCTCTATAATCTCTTTGACACGTACACAACTGTAAAATTTACAAATACGACCAAGAATCATCTATTTCTGTGCTAAAAAACTCTAAACTTAGGAGATCACATGAAAACATCATTTATCATTATTGCAGTTACTACTCTTTTTTCTACTAGTAGTTTTTCAAAAGATTGTAGCCAATTAAATGGAACTTATGATTTTCCATCAATGGCACAAAGCTGTACAGAATCAGGAATAGGATATTTTCCTGGAGATGACTCTCCCCTTTATACTTTCTTTCCAGGTTATAGTACTGAATCAAGAAATGGATATATGGAAGCCAACTCACAAATAAAAGTTCAAGCTTCAAACAATTGTAAAAATATTTCAATTAGCTACCTAGGTGCTAAAAAAGGTCAGAGTATGTTTGACCCACAAGAAACAGTTACAATGACATTTAAAGTATCAAAATTAAAAAAAGGTAAAGTAATTATTAGCTCTAAAGAAATTGCCTCTGGATGCGATATGGGACTTTGTGGAAGAAGCAAAGAAATTAGTACTCTAACTTTATCTAAGAGCAATAATGAATTGAAACTAAATGTTTTAAAAAAGAACAAAGGTTTTATTTATTTTGTACCATTTAAAAACAAGCAAAGTTTAAACTGCTCGTTTTCAAAATTATAAAAGAAATTGATATTAGTTGAGCTAGTACAGCTCAACTAAACGACTCCTCAAAACCAAACCATCTATCTCAAGATTTTTCTTTGAATCTCCGAAAAGAGTGATTATATTTATATTACTTAAAGAGATAAAAATGAAACAATTAGATAGAAGAGATTTTCTTAAATTTTTAGGCGCAACGACATTAACAGCAAGTCAAATTAGCTTATTAAGCTCCATGACTTCTTGTAACTCTGACACCAATACTACGATGCCAATTAATTCAATCAAGCCTAGCTTTGAAGACAAATTAATCTTGGCCCCCAACTTCAACTACAAAATAGTTGTTTCATGGGGAGATCAAATTAATGAAAAAGAAACATTTGGTTTTAATAATGACTATATTGCAATTGAATCACTAAGCAGTGATAAAGCTCTTCTTTGGGTAAATCATGAATACGCACTTCCAGTTTTTGTAAGTGGCTCAGAGAGAACAAAAGAAAATATCGATAAAGAACTTCAATCTGTAGGAGGTTCAATTATCGAAATAAATAAAGTTGATGATAACTGGATCTTTAATTCAAAGTCTTCATACAACAAAGGAATTAGGGGGCATACAAAAATTCCCTTTAGCAATAAAACCAAAATCATGGGACAAGACTATGCCATAGGTACAAACTCAAATTGTGCTGGAGGAAAAACTCCTTGGGGTACATTCTTGAGTTGTGAAGAAAACTATTACAAATCCTATGGAGAAAGAGACTTCAAAACAGGTAAGCGAAAGCCATCTACAATTGGGAGATGGGAAACAATTTATGACTACCCTCCTGAACACTATGGTTGGGTTTTAGAAATAGATCCTAAAACTGGAAATGCAGTTAAGCACACATCTATTGGTCGCTTTGCGCATGAATGTGCAACTTGTATCCAAACCAATGAGAGGACAGTCGTCTACTCTGGTGATGATAAAAAAGATGAGCACGTTTATAAATTTGTGTCAGACACTAATGATAGTATAGATTCAGGTAAGCTTTATGTTGCAGATATTGAAAATGGTAAATGGTTATCTTTAAACAGAGAAGACTCTCCTATTTTAAAATCAAAGTTTAAAAACCAATTAGAGATTCAAACATATACTCGAGAAGCCGCGAAACTTGTAGGTGCAACTCCACTTGCTCGTCCAGAAGATATTGAAATACATCCTATAACTAAAGATGTTTTTGTATCCTTATCAAATAATAAAGATCGAGAGAACTACTATGGAAGTATTTTAAAAATTTCTGAAAAAAATAAAGATCATACATCTTTAGAATTTAAGGCTGAGACTTATGTCCTTGGGGGAAAAGATTCAGGAATTGCATGTCCAGATAATCTTGCCTTCGATCAAAATGGAAATCTTTGGATTTGTAATGATATTTCAGGAAAAGATATTGGCAATGCTCCTTATAAAGCCTTTGGAAATAATGCTTTATTCGTAATACCAATCGCTGGTAAAGACATGGGTAAAGTCATTCAAATTGCATCAGCTCCTAAAGAAGCTGAATTTACAGGCTTGTGTTTCTCTGAGGATCAAAAAACATTGTTTCTGTCAGTACAACACCCTGGTGAGTTAACGTCTGACTCAAAGAACCCAACAAGTACATGGCCCACAGGAAAAGATCCAAAGCCTTCAGTCATTGCGATAACGGGCAAAGCCCTAGAGGAATATACTAAAAAATCTTCTTAGCTTGTTTGCTCGTCATCAATTTTTTCCATTGTCTTACCACTTGCTGCGACAGCAATTGAGCACAATGGACTTAATAGATTAAAAAATGCAAATGGAAGGTAAGCAGTGGTTGCTACTCCAAGAATTGTACTAAAGTAGGCTCCACAAGTATTCCAAGGTACAAGTACGCTTGTTACAGTTGATCCATCCTCAACAGCACGTGATAAGTTCTTAGGTTTTAGACCAAATTTCTCATACGCTGATTTAAACATTCTTCCCGTAACAACAATCGCAATATATTGATCACTCGTTGTTAAGTTTAAGAAGATACCTGAGCCTATTGTTGCTGTAACAAGAGATGTTGTTCCCTTTACAAGCTTTAGAATAGAGTTTGCAATGGTAGTAAGCATTCCGGTTGCTTCCATCATTCCGCCAAAAATCATGGCCATAAGGATCATCCAAACAGTATTCATCATACCGCTCATTCCACCTCGACTAAAAAGTTTATCAATCATTGCATTGCCAGATTCAATTTCAAACCCTGCAAAGGATACTTTTAGAATTACGTGATATAGGTTGTTAAAATTTAGCTCCCCTGCTGTTAAACGAAGAAGGAGGTCTTGTTGGAATATTAAAGCAAACACAACTCCTAAGACTGTCCCTATAAATAAAGCCGGTACAGCTGGAACTTTTTTCATAACAAGAACAACAACAATCAGTGGTAACAAAAATAACCATAACGATATATTAAAGTTTTTTGCGATAACTCCCATTACTTCTTGAATTTGAGTGTCGTTTAAAGCTTCACTTGAATAGGAAATCCCCAAAACTAAAAAGATTATAAATGAGATAATTATTGCAGGACCTGTTGTAAAGATCATATGCCTAATATGTGAGAACAAATCAGTTCCGGCCATTGCTGGAGCCAAGTTTGTTGTATCTGATAACGGAGACATTTTATCACCAAAATAGGCTCCAGAGACAATTGCACCTGCAACCATTCCCTCTGGTATACCAAGAGTCTTCCCAATTCCAATAAGTGCAATACCTACTGTTCCTGCCGTTGACCATGAGCTACCTGTTGCTACAGATACCACACCGCAGATTACAAGAGAGATAGGTAAAAATGCCTCAGGACTTATAAGCTTTATTCCATAGTAAATCATTGTTGGAACTACACCGTTAAGAATCCACACACCAATTAGCGAACCTACAATCATTAATATAAGTATGGCTTGAGTAGAAACACTAACTGAATGTAGTGCCTTTTTTTCAAAGTCTTTATAAGGTCTTTTTAAATAAAAGACACCAATAGCGGCACAAACCATTGAGCTTATTAAAAGAGCTAATTGGTTAGGACCCACTGACGAGTCATCCTTAAAGACAATTACATTACCTGTAAGTAATAAAACTAATACCGCCACAGGTATCAATGAAACTAAAAATGAAGGTTCTCTCTTATGCATGTAATTTTCTCCTAAAGTGAAATCAAGCAAATATACCCGATCATCAATGGAATTAAAAATATTGTTTAAACTTTAAACACAGTGAATTTTCTATAGTCACATCTACATATATCCCAAAGTATCCATCGCCCCTAAGTAGCTGAAAACACAGAAGGCAAGAATAATTACACTTGGCATCATACTTGTATATAGAGTGGTATATAATTTTATGTTTTTTTTAGGAGAGAGAGATGAAAAAACAAATGAGAAATTTTAAAGACATTTTAAAGCTATCACCAGTAGCTCTAGTAGTACTAATGAGTGTAAGCTCTTTTGCTCAAGACAGAGACCCTTCTGTAGTTGATGGAAAGACAAAAGAAGTTGTTGTAACTGAATCTGATGATGAGGCGACTTCTGAAGTATACGACGTTCATGGAACTTGGGGAGATAAAGAACCAAATCCATACGCAACAATAAGTCCAAGAGAACTTGAAGAGCTTGCTAAAGAAAAGCTTCAAGAGGAGAAAAAAGAAGAGAAAAAAGAAATTGAAATATCAATTGCTGACTCTGATGTTGATCCTACAGTAAAAAAGGAAATGCAAGCAGAGCAAGATACAATCGCCGAGCTTAAGAAAAAACTTGAGGAAAAAGAAAAAGAGATTGAAGAATTAAGAGAAACAATTGAAGTTGACTCAATTCTATCAGCAGATGAAATTGCGACATTAAAAGAGCAAATTTTAAATGGTGACAAGGAAATCAGTCTTCTTCAATCAAGAGTTTCTGACCTTCAAATTGAAACTGAAGTACTTCAAGAAAACAAGAAGACTCTTACTGCAAAAGTTGTTGAGGTTACTGATAAGCTTAACGAGCTAAAGAAACTTCTTGAAGAAAAAGAAACTAAAATTGCAACTCTTGAAGAAGAGAAGAAAAGCCTTGAAGAAGAAAAACTAGTTCTTGAAGAAGATAAGAAAAAACTAGAAGAAGAAAAATTAGAATTAACTGCTGTAACATGTAAACAAGAAGATCAACTTGAAAAATTACAAGCACAAGTTGCTCAAAGTTCAAGTTCAGACTCTGTAATGATGGCAATGATGATGCAACAACAAACAATGATGATGAGTATGCTTAGTATGATGAACTCAGGGTTCCCAACTACATATTCTCCAAGCCTTTCTAATGACAATACTAATATGCTTAGAATGGAAATGATGATGCAATCAATGCAATATGAAAATAGAATGAGTAACTTCCAACACGGAATGTATGGAATGATGGGGCTTATGAATAATACTCAACCTACTTATTCGATCGCTGGTGACTTTTATAATGGAGCAGCTTCACCATTTGCTAGTCCAATGATGGGGCAAAACATGAATGCAGCAAATACAATGACACCATTTGCTTTTAACATGCACCCTGCAGTTACTTCTAACGAGCCGTATACGCCAGAAGCAACAAATACAGATACAACATCTGAGCAAAGTACAGAGACTCTAACAGAACAAGAGCAACGTGAAATAGAAGACGGTGCAGAGTCAGGCTTAAGCTAATAAAAGCCGAGTACATCAATCAACTACAAACAATAAGCCCCTGTTTTTCAGGGGCTTTTTTATTTTATCAAATAAAGCGGCAATATTTACCTAATGAATATTTCTTAAGAGTCGAAAAGTCTTAAGAAGTTATTAAGAAAGGATAATAATGAATAGTATAAGCCCTGCAAAAACAAAGAACACGAAAAAGATTATTAAGAAATGTCACTGCTGTGGCCAGATCACAGAAGCTCAAAAAGAGATTCAAAAATGTGTAAAATGCCAAAAATCTTTTCTACCATTAAATTACTTCGAAAAAATCCACTCCGATGCACAGTATAAATATGACGAACTTTTTGCTGATTCCTATGAGTTAGAAGAAGAAGATTTAATTAAAGGCCTCTACGTCATCTGGTAGCCTAAAAGTGTTCTCTATGCTAGCTTTAGCACATGAATACGACACAAATTGACACAAACCAAAAAAACAAACTCCACCCTGCAATTGTTAGGCTTTTTGAAAAAAGAGAAATTTTTCAAAATGCTGATGAGTTCTTTTCATGGGACCTAAAAGCTCTACCTGACCTTACTGCAATGAAAGACATGGACAAAACTGTTCAAAGAATAACTGACGCTATTAAAAATAATGAACGAATTGGTATTTATGGAGACTATGACGTTGATGGTACAACTTCATGTGCACTCTTTTTTCACTTCTTTAAAATGATTGGTGTCGAAGTTGATCTATTTCAGCCAAGCCGTTTTGTCGAAGGTTATGGTGTTCATCCCTCAAGTGTAGATGCAGCAATGGAGAAAGGAGTAAATCTTCTTATAACTGTCGACTGTGGTATTACAAATCTTGAGACATGTGACTATGCAATAGAAAAAGGCCTAGACCTTATCATAACTGATCACCATAAAGATGCCAGAGAACATATGCCCAAGGCATATGCTGTTATAAATCCCAATCGACGTGATGAAGAGGATGAAATATTAAAACCCCTCGCTGGAGTTGGTGTCGCTTTTGCCGTATGTCTTGCAATAAAAAATACTTGGGCAAAAGAAGGAAAAGAAATTCCTTCAATCTACCCTCTTTTGCAATTTGTAGCAATTGGAACAATTTGTGATTTAGCGAAGCTGACTCCAATGAATATGAAACTTACGAGACATGGTTTAAAACAAATTCCGAAAACACAATTTTCAGGTGTCGCAAGCTTCTTTAGCGATGAAGATAGAGGGTTTGATGTTATCCCCAGTGAAAAGATTTCGTTCTATGTTGGTCCACTTATTAATTCAAAGGGACGTCTTGATCACCCAGAAAAGGCACTTAACCTTTTAATTAGCTCTGATTATAAAGAAGCATTTGCCAACTACTCTCACCTGGAAATTTCAAATAAAGAAAGAAAGATTATACAAAGCGAAGTATTTGAAGAAGCGAAACGAAACGTTGTTAAAGAAATAAAATCATCCGAAATTTATTCTAGTATTGTATATGAGCCTCACTGGCACGAAGGTGTTATTGGAATTGTTGCTTCAAAGTTAGTGGAAACATTTGAAGTTCCAGCAATGGTTTTTACCGACTCTGAAGATTCGAATATCGTTAAGGCAAGTTGCAGATCAGCTGGAGACTTAAATCTATACGAATGTCTAAAGAACTGTTCCGATTTATTTATAAAATTTGGTGGGCATAAAGCTGCAGCAGGGCTCTCTATGCCTAAAGAGAACCTACCAGCATTTAAAGAGCGAATGAATAATATGCTTGTTCAAATTCCAGAAATGGAACGAACAGTACAAGATCAATTCGACGTATTTTTAAAATTTCAAGAGATTGATCGCAAACTGATTAAAGAACTCGAATTGATGGAGCCATTTGGGATGGGTAATGAAAGACCCAAGTTTCGAATGCTTAATGCAAGAATTGAAAGTTATAAAATTTTAAAAGATATCCACGTAAAATGGACCTTTGTATCTGATGATCTTCCAGGTCAAAAGATTGGAGGTATAAGTTTTAACTTTATCGGAAAATGGAACACACTTCTTCCCGATGAGCTATTTGCGAAACAAGAAGAAGAGGGACTTTGCGTTCAGTTTAATTTAGGTATTAATAGATTCAGAGGAAATGAAATCATCCAACTTATGGTTGATAAAATTTTTCTAGGAAGCTCTTAAATCTATGGACATAGCAAATACAAAACCATCAAAAAAACAAAAAAAAGATTTTGAAGAATTTTACTATTTAATCAAATTTCAATATCTCGGATTTCGATTTCATGGTTGGCAAAAACAAAAAGATACCTATAGAACTGTTCAAGGGATGCTTGAGAGAACTTTAAATTTTATCTTCAAAGAAGAGGTTGAATTTAAAACAATGGGAGCTAGCAGAACAGACTCCATGGTTTCGGCAGAGGAATCTTATTGTAAACTAACGACACAAACAGAATTTGATGCCAACTTTATTTTTCAAAACCTAAACCAGAGCCTTCCTCAAGATATCAAAGTTCTTGATGTAAAAGTAACAACTAAAGAGTTTCGAATTATTAATGATTCAAAATCGAAGGTTTACCATTATTACTTTTGTAACGAGCAAAAACCTCATCCTTTCAGCGCACCGTTTATGACTAATTTTAGCGATAAGCTCGATATGGACCTTCTGCAACAGGCAGCTAAGATTTTTGAAGGTGAGCACAATTTCAGTCGTTACTGCTTTAGACCAACACCCACAAAGCAATATATAAGAACAATTGATTTCTCAGAGGTAAGAGTGAACACAGAAATAAGTGCTAGCTTCTTTCCGAGTAAAAGCTATGTTTACGAAGTACGAGGTTCTGGTTTTTTAAGGAATCAAATTAGACTTATGATGGGTGCAATTATAATGGTTGCAACAAATCAGATGAGTATAGAGGAATTAAAGGAAAGCTTAGTTGGAGAGGAGTTTAAACTTGCTTCATTTATTGCTCCAGCAAGTGGACTGATGCTTAAAAACCTTAGTCTTCAAGCATCAGAGTAAAATTATTTTAGTATAGTTACTTTTTCCATCACGATATCGTATTGAGGTCTATCCATAGCCCCAACTTTTGTCGAACCAATTTTTTCAACAATATCTAATCCAGAAGTCACTTTTCCAAAAACAGTATGTCTACCATTTAGGTGTGGAGTTGCTCCTAGAGTAATAAAGAATTGAGAACCATTTGTACCTGGACCTGCATTTGCCATTGATAAGATTCCCTTATCATCATGCTTTAACTCAGGGAGACACTCGTCTTCAAATTGGTAACCTGGGCCACCCATTCCGCTACCTTGAGGACATCCACCTTGAATAACAAACCCTGATATTACTCTATGAAAAATTAAACCATCATAAAATGGTCCTTCTTTTACAGTCTCTTGTCTGCCTTCGATTAAATTAACAAAGTTCCAAACTGTCTCTGGGCATTCTTTAGCGTACAATTCAACTTCAAAGTCTCCCATACTTGTTTGAAATTTTGCATTAACTCGGTCTAAATCTTCTTTGTAATCATTTTTTGAAAAACTCATCTTATCTCCTAATATTTAATAAATTTCTTATAACCCTTAATTGAAGCTGTCTCTTTTGTTCCAAATAGAACAATATCTTTACCTTTAAATAATTCGTGAACATCGATTGAAAACAAAAAGTCCATCTCTAGCTTTGAATCATATGGAGAAAACATTGATTGCGAAATTCCTTTTACACCAATATTTGAAAAACCATTATTATTAATAAACTCTTCCATCTCAAAAGAGGATAAACACATTGAAACAAAGATCGGGTGTCCCTTGCTCATTTTTTCAGATTTCATAAGCTTTCTAAGAGATTCTAACTTGATACTATTTTTAATTGCATCATCAATCCAGACGAGATGAATCTTATTAAATTTAGGAATTAGAAAGTCTCTCCCCCCTCCAACAATTTGTTGATGAACATTAAAAGTAATGAAGGATTCATCTTTTAGAAAAATTGTTTTTCTTCCAGTAGATTTTTTATACATCTCAAATTTTCGATTTAGCATTAACTGATACTGAACTAACTGCTCATAGTTCATGGCATAACTTAAATGCATATCTCTAAAATTAATATAACGAATAGAAGTTTCTTGTTTGCACTGGGCTGACTGCGAGAAATTTGCCCAAGTCGGAAGGTCTGGAAGATAATATTTCTCAATCCCCGAACCAATGTATAATTGGTCTAAATCTTTTTTTTGGACACCATTATTTGATGTTGAACAAGATGTAATTAGAATAGTTAAAAGTAAAAATCTCATAGACGAAACTCTATCAATTAAAGAATTACTTTGGCATTAAGATTTTTAAAGAAAATAAACTTTCGACTCGCCCTTATCAATGCAAGAAAACTCTGCAAATTTATAAATAAATTCGATAAATGGTTCAAAAGCTTGAAATGACGGTAGTGATTTATCAAACTCCCCACCAAATCGCATATATGCATCGCCTTTTTCATCAATATACTCTGTGGCATGCTTAATACTTACAACGAGAGGCAAAAAGTCATCTTTGGTAAAGTATACCCTAATTGTTGTGTCGCTTCCTTGTGCAAAAGTATCCTTTGCATTTTTTGTAAACGGCACTTGAAACAAACACCCTTCTCTCGAAATATCTACCAGAGAAACCGAATACTTTGTTCCATTATTATCAATTTCAGCATATGAGCCTAGGAACTCAGAAAACAAAACTCTCTCAAAAGACCTTTTTCTTTTCTCAATTGAATCTTGTCTCTTTTTTTGAAAATCTATTACCTTGCTCATCCTATCTCCTAGCATTTATTAATTTCATATACTTATCGGCATTTTTTTCAAAAATTTTGATGATTTATACTGAGCGGCACAAATGGCCATCCCCTCTCATATTCCTTGTATTTCCAAGCACTTAAGTTTATGATTTAACAATGGAGAAGCTAAAAGTTTTAAATAATTATCTGTATGAACTGGAAAAGAACCTTATGGATATTGGGCCTATTGATCGCTCAAGTATCATCGTTGAGATTCACGAACATATCCAAGAAGCTCTTCAAAAATATCCTGAACAATCAATCTCTGAAATATTGAATGATTTAGGACATCCTCAAAAAGTTGCTAATCATTACCGACTAAACAAAGGTCTTAAACTTTTCAAGCCAGCGAAGCATCCTATTTTAAAATGGCTATCAATCACGTTTATTTCTACGTTTGCTTTTTTCCTTCTTTTTATTGGAATACTTGTGTGGAAATTCACTCCTGTTTTTGAACTAGATGAAGAAAAAGGAAAAGTAATACTTCTTGGTGGTTTAATTGATATCAATAGTTCAAGCGGTAAAGTTAAGATTATGGATCAATACCACTTTTCCGAAAATAATTATGCAAATCAATTCGATGGATCTATCGATTTTCCGAGGTCTGAAACTGACGAAGTTGTTGTTAATTTTAAATCTGGAATCTTTAATTTTTCAACAGCAGCCAATGACAAACTTAGTTGGAACTGTAAACTTGATACACCCCCGACAAAAGGTTTTCTCAACCAAGCGGATACAGTTGAAATTGACTTAGAAGACTTCGAAGGGGCAAACTGTGATATACAAATTCCTTCAAACCTAAAACTAACTGTCGATGGTAAAGATGCCAAAATAACAGTTACAGACAGTGAGTTTGACACTTATATTGAAATGAAAAATGGACAAGTTCATTTTTCTCCAAATCCTGAAGTCGACTATAATTACGAACTAAATGTAAAAAATGGTACGGTAGATAAGTTTAATTCAATTGACTCAAAAGATGCTTTTGAAATTAAAATCTTTATCGACAATGGTTCTATTCAGAAATAAGACTCTTAATTAATTCTGGTGGTCTCCCAACAACAGCTCTATTCCCCTTTAAAAGAATAGGTCTCTCTAAGATTTTGGGATATTTTATTATCGCATCAATTACTTGAGCATCATCATCCCAATTAATATTTAATGCTTTATAGTCTTCTTCTTTAGTCCTAAGACAATCTTTAGGTTTTTTAGATAAAGCTTTAAATAAATTTTCCAAAAAGGATTTGTCCATTTTGGCCTCAAGATATAATAGTATTTCGGGTTGAATATTACTTGCTTCAAGTATACCTAAGGCTTCTCTACTTTTTGAACATCTTGGGTTGTGAATTAATACATAGTCAGACATAAAAACCTCATCATTATTTATTTATTACGTTCCACAAAATGTATTCTTAACGACCTGATCTTCTTCAGGAGGCTTTGTGAAATCGTCCTCAATCTTATCATCTTGATAAGGCGTCGTTAAGTTTAAATTTAGCTGATCAAAAAATGAGAAATCGCCTTCATAACAATTTGAAATTGCTTTTTCGACGTGATGATTTCTTGGAATGATAGAAGGATTATTATTTTTCATTACTTCTTTAAAGTTTGAAATGCCCTCTAGCCTTTTATACCACTGTTTTAAAAACGCATCGAGTTTCTGTGTTTGTTTCAATTCTTTAGGGTTCATTCTTAGAAGAGTAAAACTATTTGTAAAGTCTAAGGATTCAGATTCAAGATAGCTAAGAAAATCATCAATAAGTATTTCATCCATCGCAACTGGCTTTTCAATTCCAAATTTTTTGGCCATCTGCTTTAAGTTTTCCGCTCGATATATAGCTTCAAGATGATTTGTATTTTCTTGTAGATATTCTAGTTGCCCCTCTTCTGAATCAGCTTTTATAAGTGGAATTAAGCAACTTATAAAACGGTATAAGTTCCACACAGCGATTTTTATCTGATTATTATATGCATACCTTCCATGCCTATCAATCGAACTATACACTTTGTTCTGTTCATAATAATCCATAAAGGCACAAGGCCCATAATCAATCGTCTCTCCAGTGATAGTCATATTATCTGTATTCATAACACCATGGATAAATCCAACACGCATCCAGTTAGCAACCATTGAAGCTTGAGCTCGAGCAACAGATTCAATAAGCATTATTATTTTTTGATTATGATCTTGTTGTTTTAAAATTTCTGGGTAATGGCGATCAATTGTATAATCGACGAGAGTTTGTAACGAGGACAAATCCTCCTGGGAGGCAAAAAACTCAAAGGTCCCTATTCTAATATGGCTTTTAGCCGTTCTTGCAAGGACACCACCTTTAAGAACCTTTTCTCTTTGGACATCTTGGTCTGTTGCAAAGATTGCTAGAGACCTTGTTGTTGGAATACCTAAGCTGTGCATGGCTTCTGAAATTATATACTCTCTAACAACTGGCCCAAGTGGTGACTTACCATCTCCACCTCTAGAAAATATTGTCCTACCACTTCCTTTTAGGTGAAGATCAAATTTCTTTTTTTCAAAATCAGAAATTTCCCCTACTAAATAAGCACGTCCGTCACCAAGAACTGGAGAGAAGTGTCCAAATTGATGACCAGAGTATGCCATTGCAATATTTGCAAGATCTTCAGATTGGCTTTGACCATTCATTATGAGTTCTAACTTTTCTTTATCTTCAGATGTTATTTTTTCATTTGATAATTCGGTGAAAAGATCTTCGTTTACTCTAAGTAATTTTCCATTTGGAAATTTTTCTGGAATTGCTTGACTAAAAAAGCTCGAGGGAAGCTGGTTATATGTATTTTTAAACTTAAAGAGATTCATTATCTTTCAATCTTGCGGACACCGCCATTGAGATCCCAATTTGTTAGCTCTGATGTTACATAACCAATTCTTTCTAGCTCACTTAACATATTATTCAAAGCCTCTGTTTTGAAATCCTCTCCACTTCTTTTCATAAGCGTTCCATAAAGAGCAATCCTTGTTCCAGACGTGGAAACTTGAACTTCTGATATATCGACACTAAATCTATTTAATATCGTTCTTACCTCTTTTGTTTGTTGTGCTTTTGTTGGCCTTGCTTTTTTCAACTCGAGATCCTTTTAAAACTATTTTTTTCTAACAAGAATATTTTTTTCTGTGTGATCAAATATTTTTGATTGACCTTTTATCTTGATTCGAGTGTTCTCATCATACTGGAGTTTATTCTCTTGTTCTAAATCAAAAGTAATCTCATAGCTTACTGTTTGAAATTCTTCATCTAGAAATTTATTTGAACATACCCCGTAAGTCGCAGAACCAAGCTCAGCTTTTACAGAAAACTTTTTATCGCCGCTCTTAGCACTTCCCCCGGCATTAACTGAAATTCCTCTAGGAACAATGAAACTTTTCATAACCTCATTATTTTTTTGATCCCAAATAAAGTACCCCACTTCCTCGTGGAAAGGACCTGAATCATCACCATCTTCCCAAGCCTTTGTGCTATAGCGAAGAGCATAGAGAACCTGCTCATGGTTATTCACATCACCGATTGGCTCAAAGGTCATCTCTTGTCTAAACTTTGTATTCTCTACATTTCTTTGAGGATCAGGAGCTCTATTTTCTCCTAAAAATCCCTCACTCTCCCAAGACCCTATTAAAGATTTTAAAGGCCCGTATTCTAAATATTCCATCTATACTCCGTATGTAAATTAATCAGAAATAGCATAAGGCTTTTTGCTTATTTTGTTTACCTATAAATATAAAATGATTTTTTTGAGAAGAAATGGTGGGCGTTGACGGGATCGAACCGCCGACATCTACCTTGTAAGGGTAGCGCTCTCCCAGCTGAGCTAAACGCCCATTTCTTAGTGAGATAATAATTTAGATTAGTGACCTAAAACTGTCAATACTAAAAAAAAATATTTTATATGGCTACCCGTGTTAATAGAACTAACTCCATTTACTCTTTTAATATTTACAGAATAATCATAAACTTCTGAAATGAAAATTTTACTTCTATTACTTCTGTCTTCTTCATTCATAAATACAGCCTTTGCCGTAAAGATTGGAGAGATTGAAAAAAACTATAATAATCTTATTCACAATAAAATTGCTCTTATCCCTCATGAAGGTACTTATATTTTACCTGTAAGCTACTCAGAAAAACCAAATAATAAACCCTATGAGGCCCTATCAAAGTCTTCACCAGAGCGAAAAGACAGAGGCGATTTTGCACAAAAAATGGAAGCCGAATTTCAATTTAGCTTTCTTGTTATGATGGCCCAAGAGGCATTCGAATCAAAGTATGATCTCTTTATTGGCTTTACTCAAAGATCCTACTGGCAAGTTTATAATGGCGATTGGTCCAGGCCCTTTAGAGAGTCAAACTACAAACCCGAAGTATTCGTTCGAGATCATTTTGAAAATTCCATAGATACTATCTTTGGTGGAAAAATTAAGGTCTATGACTTTGGCTATGTTCATCAATCAAATGGCCAAGTTCAAGAGCTTTCTCGAAGCTGGGACAGAATCTTCTTTAGAACTCTTATGCACTTTGATCGACTTTTTCTAAAGCTAACGCTCTGGCATAGAGTCACTGAGGAAAGAGAAGAAGATGACAATCCTGACCTTTATAAATACTTAGGATACGGTGAGCTTGACTTTAGATATATCTGGGAAGGACAAAGTTACAATTTGCGTATTATCCCTGGAGTAGAAAAGCAAGGCCTTGAACTTAGCTATAGCAGTCCTTGGAAAGAAGGACTAAGGTTTTACACAAAAATTGGTCACGGCTATGGACTTTCGCTACAGGATTACGACCACAATCATTCAAGAATTGGCATTGGATTTATTTTAAGTGACTTTTTAACTGCTCAATAACTTTTAGTTTTCAAAAATAAAAAAGGGCCAGTTTCCTGGCCCTAAAGTCATCAATTAATTTTTTGAGTTACTAGTTTGCAACTTGTGCTTGCGCATCCTCTGCACTACCTTCCAGTACGCGTAGAGATCTACCCTTCATGAATTCCTCAGGTTGACTAAGCTCTAGTGCTATTCTTAGAACTTTTTCTGCCTCAGATACAGGATGGATATCAAGTCCTTGTTTAATTTCTTCTGGTACTTTAACAAGGTCTTTTTCATTCTTTTTAGGAATAATAACTGTTTGTACACCTGATTGCTTAGCTGCTAAAAGTTTCTCTTTTAGACCACCAATCGGCATAACTCGTCCACGTAGAGAGATCTCACCAGTCATAGCAACATCTTGTCTTACCGGTATATTAGCAATCGCTGAAGTCAGTGCTGTTGCCATTGTAATACCTGCAGAAGGACCATCTTTTGGAGTTGCCCCATCTGGTACGTGAATATGAATATCATTTTTGTTATACCATTCGTGATCAACACCTAGTCTGTCACTGATTGATCTAACATAACTTAGAGCTGCTTTTGCAGATTCTTGCATTACGTCTCCAAGTTTACCTGTAACTTGAATTCTTCCTGTACCTGGAACTGTTACAACTTCAATGTTTAGCATTTCACCACCAACACTTGTGTAAGCAAGACCATTTACCAATCCAACCTCAGGTGCTTGTTCCACTATAGTTGTTTCAAACTTAACTGGTCCAAGATATTTTTCCATTACCTTTTGAGTAACGCTATACTTTTTACCTTTCTCTACATCGTTCATAACAACATCTGTAGCGATTTTTCTAGCAACTGTATTCATGTATCTTTCAAGTCCACGAACACCAGCTTCTCTTGTATAACCTCTAATGATCTGCATAAAGATTTTATCAGAGATAGTTACTGGGTACTCTTGAAGTCCATGATTTTTTACAGCTTTTTTAATTAAATACTTCTTAGCAATTTGAAGTTTTTCAGCTGGCGTGTATCCTGCAATATTTATGATTTCCATTCTATCTCTAAGAGGTCCAGGAATTTTACCAAGGTCATTTGCAGTCATAACGAACATAACTTTTGAAAGATCATATTCTGTTTCGATATAGTGATCAGTAAAGTTAATATTTTGAGCTGGATCAAGAACTTCTAGCATTGCTGAACTTGGATCCCCTCTCATGTCTGAGCTCATTTTATCAATTTCATCAAGAAGGATTACTGGGTTTCCAGTTCCTGCCTTTTTCATTGCTTGCATGATTTTACCTGGCATAGCTCCAACATAAGTTCTTCTATGTCCACGAATCTCAGCTTCGTCTCTTACACCACCAAGAGAAATTCTTTCAAACTTTCTTCCCATTGAAGTTGCAAGTGATTTACAGATAGATGTCTTACCAACACCTGGAGGACCAGCTAGACAAAGGATTGTTCCATTTGCACTATTCTCTTCAACAAGAGATCTTACGGCCATATATTCTAAGATTCTTTCTTTTACATCTTCAAGACCATAGTGCTCGTCATCTAAAACTTGCTTCGCATGTTTTACACTATTGTCATCTTCAGAGTATTCTTCCCAAGGAAGTGAAGTCATCCAATCAATATAGTTTCTAACAACCGCTGATTCAGCAGACATTGGAGACATTGATTTAAGCTTCTTAATTTCCTTAGCAACTTTTGCACGAGCTTCTTCTGGCATATTTTTAGATGCAAGCTTATCTTCCATCTCACCAATATCGCTTTTTCCATCTTCCTTGCTTCCAAGTTCTTTTTGGATTGCGCTCATTTGCTCATTTAAATAATATTCTTTTTGAGATTTTTCCATCTGTTGCTTAACGCGAGTTCTGATTTTCTTCTCAACGTTAATAACCTCAATCTCCCCTTGCATTTTCTCAAGTAAAAGCTGAAGTCTATCTTCTACATTTACAGCATTTAAGATTTCTTGCTTTTCAGGGATCTTCATTGTTAAGTGAGCAACAATAATATCAGCCAATCTTGAAGGATCAGTGATTGATGAGATACTCATTAATAATTCAGGTGGAATTCTCTTATTAAGTTTTACGTATTGTTCAAAAATGTTTTTAACACTTCTAACAGTTGCTTCAGTTTCAACTTCAGAGCTAGAGACATCTTCACACTGCTCAACGTCTGCGAAGTAACCTTCTGCACGACATTCAAAGTCAGTAATTTTCGCTCTATGCTTACCTTCGATTAGAACCTTAACAGTATTATCTGGAAGCCTTAGCATTTGAATTATATTTACAACTGTACCAATGTCGTAAACGTCGCCTCTTTCTGGATTCAATACACTTGCATCCTTTTGAGTAACTAAGAATAATTCATTTCCGGATTTTGCTGCTTTCTCAAGTGCTGCAATGGACTTTTCTCTTCCTACGAAGAGAGGAACAACCATGTGAGGGAAGATAATAACATCCCTAAGTGGAAGTAATGGGTAGTTTTTTGATGACTTCTTGTCCGACATAGCACCTCCTGCGCTTTAACTCTAGTTGGACCCTCCCAGAGCTATACTATTAATATTGTCCCAGAAATCGGGATTGAATGCAAAAAAAAATCGAAGGCAAATATGTCCTAAGAGCAATTTGTTTAATTTTATTAGAAATCTGGGTAGTTTTTACAAACTTTGGTATCTGAGTGACACCAAATCCCCCAATATCATTACCTTTTTACCTAGTTCAGAACTAATTATTGCGACGCGCAACGATAAGTGATATTTACTTTTCACCCCTAACCCCTTTAAGGAGAACTAATGAAAAAACTAGCAATAGTATCACTATTATTATCGATAGCAGCACCAGCTATGGCTGATTGTCTTGTAGAACTACAAGGTTCGAATACACAACCTTTTATCAAAGCTCAATGCCGTGAAGCCATGAAGCAATGTAGTAAATATAGACGTCAATCAAATCAAATGGGATCAAGATGTACTATTGTTGATCGTAACTACAATCCATATCCAACTCCAAATCCTCAAGGACCAAGCAGAACTATTATTCAAGATTTTATTAACGGTCATTCGAGAAATTGTAATATTCAGCCATACGTAAATGGAATGTATCATCAAGTATACATTAATGGTCAATTCAGAGGGAACTACGATGTAACAAATAGACATGGAGAAAGAAATTTATCTCGTGTTTTAAATAATTATGTAAGAAACGGCTCTTGTGATTATAACAGAAATGGTCAGCAACATGACCCTTCAAGATATATTATTCAAGATTACGTAAGTGATGTTTATGTTAATTGTTATGTTGAGCCAAACGTTGGCGGATACCATCAAGTATATGTAAACGGTCAGTTCAAAGGTAACTACGATATCTCAAACTACTCAGAGAAGTATAACCTTAAAAGAGTTTTAACTAACTACGATAGACAAGGTACATGTTACAAATATTAAAATAAAAAAGGGAGCTTTAAGCTCCCTTTCTTTTTTATATAAAGAACTTCAATTAAGAAGCGTCTTCAACATTTTTTGCTGTAGCAATTCCATTTTTATTTGCCTCGGGAGCTACTTTTCTCTCTCCTTCCACAAGCTTAGGTCTTTCAACACCTTCAATCGCTTCTTTAGTAACAATACATTTTGCAATTTTATCATTACCTGGAATCTCATACATTACATCAAGCATCGTCTGCTCTAGAATTGAACGAAGTCCACGAGCACCAGTCTTTTTATGAATGGCAACCTTAGCAACTTCTAGAAGAGCTTCCTCTTCAAATTCAAGCTCAATCCCATCGAATTCAAATAGCTTTTGATATTGCTTTGTAATAGCATTTTTGGGTTTTGTTAGAATTTGTACTAATGCATCTTCATCTAATTCTTGAAGCATAGCATTTACTGGAAGACGTCCAATAAACTCTGGGATCAATCCAAACTTTGATAAATCTCCAGCTTCAATTCCACCAAGAGTTTCAATCGCTGTTTTCTTCTCAGGCTTTTTATTATCTTTCTTACCTGCTAAACCAAGAGCTGGTTTTTTATTCTGTCTTTGCTCGATAATCTTATCAAGGCCCACGAAAGCTCCGGCAACAATGAATAAAATATTCTTTGTATTCACTTGTAAAAATTCTTGCTGAGGATGTTTACGTCCACCCTTTGGAGGTACAGAAGCAACAGTTCCTTCAATTAATTTCAGAAGTGCCTGCTGAACACCTTCACCAGAAACGTCTCTTGTAATTGATGGATTTTCTGATTTTCTAGCAATCTTATCGATCTCATCAATATACACGATTCCTCTTTGAGCTCTTTCAATATCGTAATCACAATTTTGAAGAAGACTTAAAATAATATTCTCAACATCCTCGCCTACATAACCGGCTTCAGTTAAAGATGTTGCATCTGCGATAGCAAAAGGTACGTTTAGATATTTTGCTAATGACTGTGCAATTAATGTCTTACCTGAACCCGTAGGCCCTGCTAGTAAAATATTAGACTTTGCAAGCTCTACTCCATCACCATCTTTTCCACCTGGTCTATGAGCAATTCTCTTAAAGTGATTATGAACAGCAACAGAAATAATTTTCTTTGCTCTATCTTGGCCAATAACATAGTTATCAAGATGTTCTTTGATTTCATGAGGCTTAGGAACGTTATCTAGTGCCGTTTTTGAAACTTGTTTTACTGAATCTTCATAAATAATATCATTACAAAGTTCAATACATTCATCACAAATATAAACACCTGGTCCTGCGATTAACTTCTTAACTTCTTTTTGAGATTTCCCACAAAAATTACAGTGTAATGCTCCGTAATTTCCGCCTTGTTTTGTCTTACTCATAAAATTCCTTTCTCTAATTTAGGTATTTATTTTTATCTAACTTTTATTCTAGTCTTTAGCTTCAATCTTACCTTTTGGCTCGATGATCTGATCAATTAATCCAAGCTCTTTTGCTTTTGAAGGACTTAGATAATTATCTCTATCCATAGCGGCTTCATATTGATCATATGTAATTCCCTCAGAAGTATGATCAACATAAATTTGAGTTAATTGTTGTTTTAAGTCTTGAATCTCTTGTGCTTGAATTTGAATATCACTTGCCTGTCCACGTGCTCCACCTAAAGGTTGGTGAATCATAATTCTTGAATGTGGCATTGAGTATCTATTTCCCTTATGACCAGCTGACAATAGAAGTGATCCCATTGAAGCTGCAAGCCCTACACAATATGTGTAGACTGGACAAGAAATATGTTGCATTAAATCGTATATACCAAGGCCCGCGTAAACACTTCCCCCTGGTGAATTAATATAAAAATGAATTGGCGCTTCTGCATCTGATTGTTCTAAAAATAGCATTTGTGCCATCAAAAGATTTGCAACAGCATCATTTACTTCTGTTCCTAAAAAAATAATTCTATCAAGAAGTAGCCTTGAGTAAATATCGTATTGCCTCTCACCTCTTGCCGTTTGTTCAATAACAATTGGGTTTGGGATATACATTTTTGGTGCTGTCATTCAGGTTTCCTTTTGCATGCAAATAAACGCATACTTTTTATTAGTTCTTATCTCTACTTTTCGGCTAATATTCTCAGTAACTTAAGGGAAAATAAGGGAAGAAAAGTCTTTATATTTCAGTAACTTGGAGCCATTACTTCACCGGTAAAAATTACCGGAGACAAAACGACTGTGAAACATTTTCAATTGAAATTGAACATATGCAACGAGAAACCTATAAGTACTAAAAAAAACAAGCAATTATTTTATTTGGCCTTGAGTGAGAGCTTGGCACAAAGATTGCTTTTAAATAAGAACAAAGACAAAAGATTTGTCTTTATTTTATCAAGGAATGATTATCAGGAGAGAAGAGCGCATGAACCAGTCGAACGTAGTTGATTTACAAGCTAGAAGAAAAAAAATTGAACTAAAAAAAACAGAAGCTCAATTTAAAAATTATTTATCATCTCTTAAACAAGAGCAGCTTCAAACTGAAGCCAATTACTTACTTAACCAATTTTCAGACAAATGTGATGACAAGTACCTTTTAAAAAGTGCTTTATTAATGGATGAACTCGCAAAAAGAGTTACTGCATCCAATATGTCTCACACTATCAATAAATATGCTGAGAACTTAAGAGGTAAACTGGATACTCCTGAAACGACTCACTAAATGAAAGAGATTAATGCAAACTTAAAACATGACTTTATAAACAATAGTCTCAGAATTGAGGTTATTTCAAGATTAGTGTGTGAAAGTTTGAACAAGAATGAAAAGCTTAATGATCAACACATTAATGATTTAGAAGATTTTCTGCAAAAAGAAATTAATCTCTTAAAAGAAATAAAGTCGCATCTGCATCAAAATTAAACTACAACCACTGCAAGCTTATATAGTCATGGCTTACTTTTTTATATAAAAGAGCGATCTTCTGATCAGGATCATAGCCAAGTATTCTGCTAAGTACTCTCACCTTTTGAAGGTTTGATTTTTCAGTATTTAGTGAATCGATCAAGACTTGCAAGTAAATCAAGTTACTCGAGAAGACATTCACATAATCTTTAATCGCGATAGTCGCTTCATGAGAAATATCAGTAAAGCGAAGACCGATTCTTGAAACAAAAGCTTCATCTGTTTTTGATTGAATTCCAATCTTTCTAACAAGCTTTGCCTTAACCCTAACAACATTTTTGGGAGACATATCATCCGAATACGCCTCTAGTCTTTCGATAGAAAAATTTTTAAAATACGGATGCTGCTTTAAAGATAGCATTATTGGAACTTCCTGATCACTTTCAGGAAAATGTGGAACCTGGTCAAGCAGCATTCCACCTTGAGAAATATTTAAAGAACTTGCCTTAAAAACAAAATTATCATCTACATATAAAACCGAATCAAAGTATGGCGCACGTAAATGTGTTCTTTGGTAATCCTTCTTTTGTTGCACTATAGAAGCTCACTTGCGATTTCAGATAGTCTAGATCTTTCACCTTGCTTTAATTTTGTATGCGCAACAATATCTTCACCTTTAAGTCTATCAATACAATAAACAAGACCATTGTTAATTGCATCAAGGTAAGGGTTATCAATTTGTTCACTGTCTCCAGTTAGAACAATTTTCGTCCCCTCTCCAGCACGAGTGATAATTGTCTTAATTTCATGAGGGGTTAAATTTTGAGCCTCATCAACGATCATATATTGGTTTGGAAGAGAACGCCCTCTAATATAAGTTAAGGGCTCAACATGAAGAAGTCCCTGGTTGATTAATTCATCCCAAGTTGTCGCTTCATTATTTGATCTTTGGTTTCCAAAAAGAAAATCAATATTATCAAAAATCGGTTGCATCCATGGCCCAAGTTTTTCATTAACGTCTCCTGGTAAGAATCCAAGGTCTCTTCCCATTGGAATAATTGGACGAGATACAAGAACTCTTGAAAACTTTTGCTGGCCAATAGTACTCTCAAGTCCGGCTGCAATAGCAAGAAGAGTTTTACCCGTACCAGCTTTACCGACAAGGCTTACAAGGTTTACCTCATTATTTAAAAGCGCATCAAAAGCAAATTGTTGTTCAACATTTTTCGGATGAACCCCCCAAACACCTTCTCTCGTTTTTATAAGAGGTACGATCCCACCTTTTTTCTCATAGTATCTACCTAGCTGGCGTCTTTGAGGATTATTCTCTTCATTTAGAATAATATATTCATTTGGATAAAAACTTTTCTTTTCTTCTTCTGTTAAATTTAAAAATCTATTAGACTCAAACTCTGATAATCTTGAAGCGTCTACTTCAAAGACTCTATGTCCTTGATACAGCTCTTCAATTGAGATTTCACTTGTCTCATAGTCTTGAGCATCAACACCTAGAGCGTCTGCTTTAAGCCTTAAGTTGATATCTTTAGTAATTAAAACAACATCTTCTCCACCTTCTTTTAAAGATAGAACGTTAGCCAGAATTAAATTATCATTAATAGAAAGATCTATTCCGGTGTGAGTTGTTGCTGGTTCTCTCAAAATTGAAATTTGTAGAGTTCCTCTTCCATTAATTGAGACTCCTTTAACTAAAGAGCCTTCCTGTCTTAGATCATCAACAAGTCTTGCAAAGTGTCTGGCGTTTCTTCCGTTTTCATTTTGATCTTTCTTGAATCGATCTAATTCTTCAACAACAACAAGTGGTATAAACACTTTGTTATTTCCAAATTTGTTAATCGATAACGGGTCAAAAAGAAGTACATTGGTGTCTAGAATAAAAGTTTTACTTGCGCTCAAAAACATCTCCTACCGTGGTGTTGTTTGTAATACCTAAATTGTAGAAGAAAAAGAACTAAACTTCAAAGTTTATACATCAAAATTGAAATCAAAAAGACTGACATAAACAACGCCTCTTTTAGAAATTTGTTGACCTAGCTTTTCACCGCTATCAACGCCATATAGACCAAGATAGGTCTTTAGAAGACCAAAGTTAAACTTTATACCGTAGCTGTACTGTCCACTATTATATCCTGCTAATGCAGAAAGAGCTGGTGAAATCATTAATTCAAAACCAAGTTTTAATCTTTTTTGAAAGTCTAACTCAAGATCCTCTAGGTTTCTAAGATCTCCTGAAAACAATAATCCAAATCCTGATTTTTTCATCGAATACGAAGTTCCAAAGTTTGCTTTAAGTGGTTGTGCCTGAACTTCTTTATTTTCTTCATTATCTTCCGTATGAAGAATTGTATAAGCATCTATTAAAGAGAAACCCATCGTAAAAAGATTTCCGCTATGTCCTTTGACATAATCCCAACCAATATCTACTCCCCAACCGGAACCTTTCGTTTTGCCAAAAGCATCAGCTATAAGCTCAGAGTACTCCGAAATATCATCAGCATCCTCAAGCTCTCTGATTAAGTCTAGAGTTCTCGCACTCACAACATTATAAATTCCAAATATTGATTCTCTTTCTATATATTTTATACTTAAACCAAGAGCCATATCTCCATTAACGGGAAAGCCATAGCCTGCAATAAACCCTTTATCAAAGTGATGATCAATACTTAGCATTGGAGTAGATTCATTCATAACACTTAGGTTTGTTTGATTGTTTAAGATTGCTGTTAAACCAAAACGGCCCATCTTAAAACCAGGAGCTCCATTAAGTCCAAAATGAATTGGTGTATCTAAAAAAGTATCGGTAAATTCACTCGCTGTTGATCCACTGTCTTCAAATTGATCTTCAGCCTCAAGAGGATTTGAAACTGTAATTTGTGGGTTAATGGCCCAAAAGGAAAAATTTTTATGACGAGCTAAAATCGCTGGGTTGTAATAAAGAGTATATTCATCTTCAGCTATTGAGGTGTAAGCGTCCCCCATCAATAAAGCTTTCGGAGACCGTGCAAAATATCTATTGTTAGCTGCAAAAACAGTTGATGAAAATATTAGAAGGAATAAAATTTTCATCAATTATGATTTCCTTCTAAAAAGGCTGAGTAGTATGCCTCTAGATAATTTGCATTTGTCGCATTTAACTGAGCTGTTGTTTCGCAAGAAGAAACATCTCGAATATTTTCATAAGTAGTTATCGCTGGTCCGTCTCCTGGCCCAGAGAAAGCTGCTGTTGCTGCAACTTTAAAAGTTTCTAAAATTGCTTCTACATCCTCCAACTCACCAAGTTCTGAGGTATCTGCTGGTAGAGTTAAGTTCGCAAGAAGATCAAAGAAGTTATTATAAAGGATTATGCCCTCACAAAGTTTCCTCGTGTACTCACTATCACCTGTGTTGATAGAAGTCTCTGCATTGCTAGTTGTTGCACTTGTGCATAAATCTAAATTTGCAGCATCAAGATAAATATTATTTACGTTGTTATAATTATACTGAGCTAGACAAACTTGAGCTCCTGTCCCCGCTCCTTTAGTTCCATCTACATCAATATTTCCATAAGCTCCAAGATATTTAGACAGGGCAATAGTTGTTATTAAAAGTGCTTGAAAATTTAAGTCTGAAGCTCTCGTTTCACCAAATTGGCTAATTCGTTGAGTAGCACCACCAACTGAAGTTGAGCTATTAATTACGGCTAAGGCCTTTAACAAGTTTGTATACTTTGAATCATCTGGCGCTGTAACCTCTTGAGCCGAGCGAAAACTAGCCAAGGTTTTAAAAAGATTATTACTACTTGCTTCAAGATCATCAATATTATCTAAAACAGTATTTATCTGGCTAAAGCCCGCTTTGCATTCGTAGACTGAAGCATATAAAGAATAATAAGTTGAATCCTCACTATCTGGATCCATATCATCTAGTGCGCTTTGAGCTTTGTCACAGTCCCCAGACGTTAAATAGTAAAGGGCCTCATGTTTTAGAGACAAGTTTTCCTCTTCTTTGGACTTAGCACAAGACAGAACGAAAATTGAAATGACTACAAAATATAAAGCTTTCACCTATATAGTTTAAAGCCTTTCTAGATGCGGTATTAGAGGGAAAAATCTACTTAGGTTTTTGAGCTAAAAAGCCTATAAGCTTCTGCATGGCCTCAGCAAAAGGGGCTAACTCAATGGTCATACTCATTCTTGCTGAATTTTCAAAGCCAAATGCAGATCCTGGAACCAATGCCACACCTGTTTGATCAAGTATATCATCGACAATTTTCTCAGAAAAATCATTCATTTCTGGATTTGATGCTTTATAAGTTTCAAAAATTGGCATTCTACTAAAGTCTAAAAAGTAATAAAATCCTGAAGTTGTTTGATACCAACAATGAGATAAGTTTTGTTCTTTAAAACTCTCACGAACAATTTGGGCACATTCTCTAAATTGAACTTTCACTGGATCAAAGAAGTTTTCCAAAAGATCAAAATTAAAATCAATCAAAGACTTTTGAATTAAACTATTGGGTCCAGATGTTGTTTGAGATTGAATCTTCCCCATTGCATCTGTTAGCTTTTTATCAGCAATACAAAACCCTACCCTCAAACCGGTACAAGCGAATGACTTTGAAATACCATCAACAATAACAGTTTGCTTAAGAAGTGTTTTATCGTATTGATAAAAATATGTTGGCTTTGGATCGAAATAACAAATCTCACTATAAAGCTCATCTGAAATTACAGTTAGTTCGGGGTAGTCTTTTAAAAAAGTTGCAAACTCTTTCATCCAATCATCACTATAATGAATTCCTGCTGGATTATTTGGACTATTAATAAGAATTGCTTTCGTTTTATTTGATATTAATTTTTTTATATCTTCAATATGTGGAGTAAATCCATCAAAAGCATTTACTTTAACAGGTTGAGCAACTCCTCCCCAAAACTTAATCATCTCAGGATAAGAAACCCAGTAAGGAGTAAGTAAAATAACTTCGTCACCTGGGTCAAGGAGAGCTCCAAAAACATTATAAAGAGTATGTTTTGAACCATTGCTTATGATCGATCCCATCTCTGTATCTAGATCTGAAAAGTTGATATCTCTTTTTTTCTCTACGTAATTTATAAATTTATTTTTTAAATCACTAAATCCTTGTATAGGACTGTACTGATAACTTTTTAGAAAATTTAATTGATTCGCAATAACTTTAATGAACTCTGTCGAGGGTTTAAAAGGAAGCTGTCCAGCTGTTAAATTGTAAATGTGCTTTCCACTTTTTGAAAGCTCATTGATTTTATCATTAACACGTAACGTTTCACTTTCATTAGCTTCTTTAACTCTAGAACTTAAATTCATTAAGACCTCTTTTTAATAAGTTCATCGTATACTGCTTTAGGAACAAAGTCTTTAATATCTCCACCATGGTTAAAAACTTCTTTAACAAGGGACGAAGAAACATAGTAATGATTCTCCCCAGTCATTAAAAAGATTGTTTCTATCTCTGGACATAATTTTCTGTTCATAGAAGCCATTTGAAATTCAAATTCAAAGTCTCCTGTTGGACGAAGTCCTCTTACGATTGAATCTATTTTTTTCTCTTTTGCATAATCAACTAATAAACCAGCCCATGTATCAATAACAACTCTATTATCGCCTTCAAAGACTTTTTCTAAAACTTCTTTTTTCTTATCAACATCCCAATGAGACTTTTTACTTGGAGAAACAGCGAGTAATATTACGACTTCATCAAAGATAGATAAAGCACGTTTTACAATATCCATATGACCATTTGTAAACGGATCAAACGAACCTGCATACACTGCCGATTTTTTTTGCATAATTTCTCCAAACTTATTGCTTACTATCTAATTGTAATCATAAAGAAATAAAAAGCTAGTACCTTGTTTATATCTTCTTGTCGGTTCTCCGAAACGTTGACTAAAGGCTTCCTGAGTCATTGTTTTTTGCTTACATGCTTCTGAAACAGCTATTCCTTTAAAGTTGATTTTTTCAATACAATCAAAAAAAGAGCTGTAGAGTTCGATCTGCTCATATGGTGGGTCAAAATAAAGGATTACTTGTTTTTTTTCATCATCAGAGAGGCCTTTATAAAATCTTTCGAATCTAATAAACCATTTTCTAAAATCATCTTTTTCATAGTTAATTTCAACCTCTAAGTTCTCAAACTTTTCTTGAAAGTTAGAGATGTTTACTTTCAAAGTAGAAAAAGCTTTTTCGTTTAACTCTAAACAATGAATTGGATTTGCGCCTCTTGATGCTGCCTCAAGAGCAACTGAGCCACTTCCGGCACAAAGATCAATAAAATAGTAACCTTGAAGGTTCTGGTAGAAATCAAATAGCCTTCTTCTAAGAAGGATTGATGTGGGTCTAGTTATAGACTCATGTGGAACATTAAGGGAGAAGCCTTTTGCCTCCCCCCCAATTATTTTAATAGACATTTATATTAAGCTGCTTGAGATCCAGATTTATGCTGATGAACAGGTAGCGTAAACTTTGCTCCGCCCTCCATTTCAATTTCAAATCCTTCGTCACTAATCTGAAGTTTAACTTCACTGCCATTAATTAAGAATGACATATCTAACTTCATTTCGCCTTCAACACAAAAATTCATTGCTGTTTTTGCTGCTGACTCTTTAACCTTATGCGTTGGTTTCATATCTGACTCTCTATGTTTTTGTAGTGGAATAACATCTTCAACAGGCATATTTACAACCTCTTGAAATACTTCATGCTCTGACTCTTCTTCTTTAGCCATTTGAGCAACAGATTCTGCGACTTCATCTAGGTGAGGTTGTTCATCAACAACTTCCTCGTCAGTAAATTCCTGCTCTAGATTTTCGATTTCATTCATGATGTCTGCAAGTTCATCGTCATTGAATCCCTTCTCCATTTGACTCTCCTAGTTAAAAAATGCTTTTTATTTAGAGAATAATCCCTAAAAATTTTATACATAATTCTTATCGAGCAGCTTGTAGAAGCACTTAAATAAAATTCATAATTAGAAATATATAGTTTTTTAATGACAATTCTTGCCTAGCTGAGGTATCTAAGATCCACACAAGAGAGACATAACCAATTAATTTTATTTACTTAATTGGAGAGAGAGGATTTTTGAATAAAAAAGGCTTTAATGCCAATGGGTGGCTTCTGCAAGACTCCCCCAAAGGTATCACACATTCACTACCAGCTGAGAAACTGAGTAGATATGTAAGCCCTACTGGAGAGCCAGTTGTATTTGAAAATAAAGACCTTCCACAAGATACAGAGCAAACAGGCTTAAATAAATTCTTCACTCCTGGATGGAAGGGAGAATCATTAATCTCAAAAGAAGTTAAAACCTTACTTTGTTCTCTTAAAAATATCCACAAAGATGTAAGAGCAGAGTTCAACAAACAAAGACTCTCTAACAAAGTTAGACATGGAATCTTTGAGGAATTTTTATCTTTTGCTGAACATAAAACAATCAATTTCACTGGAATTGATGATCCAATTAAACTACTTACTGAGATTCAAAACGACGAATCGAAATACAAAGATGAGCTTGAACAATTTGTTGAGATCTACACATATAGAATAGCTGTTATCTTTTTACTGAAGATTAGATTTATCAGTGTCCTTTTAGACAAAACAAACCAGCCTTTTGATATCAATAAACTGATCTATCCGAACTCATTCTTAACAAGTGTATTCAAACAAGGAAGCTCTAAAGAATTAAAATCAAGAGCTCTTGAGCAAAACATTTACAGCTGGTACCGCCCAAGTGATCACTTAAAAGATCATCTTATTAATCTTTATCAGATTAGTAATAAGTTAAGCATCACCGAAATAACTAAAAATATATCGATGGAATCTGAAAAGATTCTTGGAAAAAACTCAACTCTTTATTCACATGCTCTATCGCATAAGAATTTTGGATTGTTTGTTAATTCGCTTTTAATAAATTTCCCTCTGTGGCTAAACAACTTTAACAATCGTTTTAACTCTCCATTTAAAATATCTAAAGATGGGATGGAAGTTATTAGTTGTAAATTTGATGGTGATTACCTTGAATCACTTTCTTTATCTCATTGGTTAGCACAAGAAAATAATAAAGATATACAGTGGGATCAAATTCTTTGCCCAGACTTCAAAGGTGATGGTTTTGATACTGGCGCTTATATGAAGATCATCAATGAGCTACAATTCCTTACTTTCTTGGCTCAGATTGCAAACACGCAAGGAAGAGATACAACTCAATTTATTGCAAATGTTGCCAGTGGACATCTAAAGAATAGAAAGAACTCTACTACTGGCCAAAGAAGCCTTTTATTTAATGACCTTTCTATGACTCAATCTACATATGATAGAGTTATCATTAATATAAATGAGTCTCCTAAAAGTAATATTCAACATTTTTTAATAAATAAAATTGAACAACAATCAGCCTGTCTAAAAGAAAATGGGCTTATTTACCTTATAAGTACAAAAAGATTATTTGTTGCCAGCCAAAAGAACAAAATTGAAGCCTTACTTAAAAAGTTTAAGTTAGAAGGAACGATTGATCTAGAGGAGCTCAAAGGTAAAGGCGAAGTTGGTTGCCATATTTATATATTCTCAAAAGCTAAACATTTTGAAAGAATGAACAATAACAGTGCTAAACAATCTTGTTTTAACTTTCGCTTTAATGGTGAATTAAAGTCATTTCAATACTTCAATGTTTTAACAATGCTTATGCAAGATTTTTTCTTTGCAAATTTAAATGATGTTCCCTCTTTGTATCATAAAGAAACAAATGGTTTTGAATTAGAGTTTTTCCAAGATGCAATTGTTGATGGTAAACTAATACATTCATCATCAAAGGATTCATCAAAAATAACACACCCATTATTTTTTAATAACCTTATGAAGTCTTGTCGAACTTTTGATTATTTCTTTGATATTCAACAAGCCAAATTTGAAGACCATATTGAAGAGATTGAACCTATTTTTGCATTTACGAACTCGACAAGGATAGCGGCTCCATTTGTTGCAATCGTTGATAATAGAGCAAAAGACAGCTCCGTTAATATAGAAATTATAAACTCATCAAGTCTTGAAGCAAAAGCTTATGAGTACGGGCATAGCCTATGCCATTATTTTAATATTAGTCCTAAATGGCCAAATATGAATATGGACACTGTTCGAGACTTTCTCAATAGTACTATTGGTAAGCAAATTGTTGATTTAACTTTTAATAATGAGGCTAGAAAAGCAAAAGCTAATTTATCTAAGCTTCTTCTACCAAAAGTATTTATAAAAAATGATATGATTCCGGATCATATTGCTGAAGGTATGAATTTACTGGATAAAAATTCGGATGAAATTCTTAATCTACATCCAGCAAATATTGAAAAACAATTTAAATTTATCGAACGATTGATTCCTGATACTTCAAAGCACTACCCAATGAATACAATTGGAAAACTTTCGACTTTTAGAAGAAATATTCAAAAGTGCGTTGAGCTATTTGGAATTCAAAAGAAAAAAGCTATGATTAATTTTAACAACCCTGTTGTTAAGACTCCTCTGCTTTTATCAAAAACATCACCAATCTATCCTTCAAACAAAGATTTATATTTTAATTTTCATAAAGAAGTGAATGTAAATTTTGAGAAGGCCATTCACAAAACATTACAAGAGGATGGTTTTGCAAGAGAAACATTAGAGATCTACTCAAGTGATGAACTAATCCTTACAATTGATTCATCTCTAGAAATGATCCAATTTCTAGACTTTATCTTTACTTCTTGTCCAGGTGCTCCAATCGCAACTTTATTGCAATCAGTTGAAGTTCCCTCTCTTGAAGACCTTCAGAATATACTTCAATCATTCAACTCTATGCGAAGAGTACTCGAAGACATATCAGAGAAAACTTCTCCACTAATCGAAAGAATTCTTACTCAGACAATTACATCAAGATAACCGTATCAAATACTCGCGATTTCATTTAAAATAGCTTTAAGGTATTTTGTGAAAAAAGAAATAATAGAACTTAGAAAACGTATTTTTGATAATCTCAAAGAAAAAGCTTTAAGCTTTGAGTCTTCTGTATCTGCAGAATTGATTAACTATCGTAAAGATCAAGAGTTTTTTTCTAAAAGAGAGTTTTCAAAAGCAACTATCGAAGAGCTTAAAAAAAGAGTAAAAGAAACTGATGCTATATACCTTGGTGATTTTCACACCTTTGATCAAAATATTAGAAATGTTCTTCGAATTATAAAAGTTATTTTAAACTCTAAGAATAAATGTATTGTGGCCCTAGAAATGGTGGATGCTCAGTTTCAATTTTATATTGATACTTATATGGATGGTCACCTTACTGACTTAGAGTTTCTAGAATCTATTGACTACCATGAATCGTGGCGTTTTCCTTGGACTCACTACAAGTTGATTTTTGATCTTGCAAAAGAAAATGATATTAAAATCATAGGATTGAATACCAAAGGAAACTTAATTGAAAGAGATCTCTTTGCAGCAAACCTTATTTCTCACACTCTGAAAACACAACAAAATACCCAAGTACTTGTCCTATATGGAGAATTACATCTTACACCAAATAAAATTCCAAAACTTGTAAAAGATCAAAATCCTCAAATTGAATCAGTTATCATTCATCAAAACCTTGATGAAGTTTATTGGAAACTTGAACAAACAAATATGGGAAGAAAGAAGACACAAGTTATAGAGTTTGATGAAGATGAATTCTCCATTCAATTGGCCAACAATGACCAAATGGCCTATGTAGTATCCAACCGAGGTACCAATGGCAAGAATCTTCAAAAAGTAGCCTTCCCATATATAGGAGAAAAGAATACAAAGTCCAATAGGGATTACCAACTCATGGAAGCGTTGAACAGTGAAAGTCAAATGAACTATTCTTCATCTGTATTTGAAGATGAACAATAATAAAGGCGGAGATAACACATCTGCTTAAAATAAAATAGAACTTTTCAAAGGATTCTAATGTTTCTATTGAACCCAAATAGTAATCAGAAGAGCAATACCCATTCCTTTGCGTGTAAATTATAGCCCAAATTTTAAAATTTACTCACATGAACTACATTAAAATATTACCCAAAAAATTAGGTTTCCTGTTAATAGCTATGGTCATTTTTGGAAGCTTATCGGTACAAGGTCAGGAAACAAATAATAC
This sequence comes from uncultured Oligoflexia bacterium, assembly GCA_937120495.1. Taxonomy (GTDB): domain Bacteria; phylum Bdellovibrionota; class Bacteriovoracia; order Bacteriovoracales; family Bacteriovoracaceae; genus CAKZJW01. The sequence continues at coordinate 251 of CAKZJW010000076.1, read as the reverse complement.
CCTGAATTCTAGTACAACTTATCATAACCAATTATTTTTTAATAGGTATTTAATAAATCCAACATTTTCGTTGGTACGCGAGAACAAATCCTATTTAAATATCCTGCATAGGAATCAGTATGCCACTTTTGATGATAACAGCCAGAATTACTATTTAGGTTTCAGTAATAAACTTAGTGAGAAAACAGCAGTAGGTATTGGAGTTTACAGTCAATGGGCAGGTGTTGTACAGGAATTTGGTTTTAATGCCA
>CAKZJW010000075.1 GCA_937120495.1 uncultured Oligoflexia bacterium | reverse complement strand
TTTTTAAAAGAGAAGTTTGCTCCTGCAGTTGTTGGTCCAAATTGCATGCTTTATATTATTGACCGACACCACACAAGTTACTCAATCCTTACATCGAAGTTACCTCTCGAATTGAAAAAATTATTTGTACATATTAAACATAACTGGTCAGGGTTAGAGCAAGAAGAATTTGAGCAAAGAATGATTGATAACAAATATACCTGGCTTAAAAATGAATTTAATCAAAAAATTAAATTCTCAGAACTTCCGACTTCGATTTTAGATTTAATTGATTATCCTCATAGAAGCTTAGCATGGAAAGTAAGACGTGAAGGCGGTTTTAATAAAGTTGATCTTCCATTCTTAGAATTTTTCTGGGCAGAATTTTTTGAAAGACACGGTATTAATCCAGCAAGTTCTTCAAAAGAAGATATTAAAGCTGTTTTAGATCAAGCAATTGAACTTGCTAAAAGTCCAGCTGCTAAGGAAATGCCTGGTTTTATCGGTGATCTAGAAACACTCCAAACGGCCAACTAAATACTCTCCATTCTCACAAAGAGTAATATTAATTGCTTTGAGATAATCAGGTTTAATCTTGTACACTTTTTCTAGACCAGCTCTAGATTGATTTAGTGACTTTGAGTATGGCCAGCGAACTTTTACATCTAGCAACTCTTCTCCCTCATTGAGAGCAAAGTGCAACCCCTCTTCATTTTGAGGTGGTAAGCCTCCGTATGAATAGCTAACGTTCTGACTTCTTTTGAAGATCTTCTTCCCTTTTCTAACTCTTAAAATTACAGTTGCATTTAATCCATGAAAATTAGACTTACTCCCACGTAAGTAAAAGCGAAGTGGCTTTTTATTTTTAATTTCATTATTATTTTCTAAAAGATAAATTCTATTTTTTATTCTCGCATCTCGAAGATTTGATTGAGCCGTAATAATATCCATTTTTCCGTCTCGATTAAAATCACCAATTGCACTAGAACTTGGGTTAACAATATCGATTCCTTGTTGCTTCGATACATTCTCAAAAGAGTGGTCATCATATTGTTTAAATAAAACAAGTCTTGTATGTGGAGGAAAACCTGAATTATCGACAAGAAGATCCATCAATCCATCGTTATTATAATCAAACCACACCCCTCTTCTATCAGCATGGTGCCAGTCGATATCATAAGAGTCTTCAAAGTATTCTGTTCTTATAAAAAAGGGCGGAAACTTAAACCTACTTCCCGTCAAGACACTCGACTTATCTTTTAAATCATTATCGTAATTATGTGTTAACTCCCCAAGAAAGATATCCATAATTCCATCTTGGTTATAGTCCTGGCATGCAACGGCAAAGGTTCTTCCTCCCCCTTTAGGAGTTAAGTTTCCTTCTGCATCTCCACCAAATAACGAAGTTCTTCCGAAGTCTTCAAAGTATCTTTCTTTTTTTCTAATTCTGTAACGATTCATCCAAAGCTTATTATTAAAGCCAGAAGCACCTGTTGCCATAATGTCAGGAAAACCATTTTGATCGATATCGCATACCTGAGTTGCGTAAGTAGGAGTCGCATTCACAAACATTGTCTTATCTAAATTCTGCTTCGTCTCACCTTTTAGAGTCACAGAAGTATCAATGTATTTTTCACCATTAAATTTTAATAAGTAATCTCTTTGAGGAAATGTTCCATATTTGTTTTTTTTAAACCAATTTCCTATATATAAATCTAGGTCTCCATCTAAATCAAAATCAACGAGTCCAATTGACGAGGTTGCAGATGGCGGAGTTGGGATTATATTTTTTTGCTCATAGAAAGAAAGCTTCCCGTTATTTTTTTCTCCCCTAAAAATTCTAATAGGATCTGGTGTTAATTCTGACTTTTGATTTAACACACCAACAACGACATCCAATACCTGATCTTTATCGAGATCGTAGAACATCAAAAAGGAGGCTTTTATATTTTTTTGAAATGGGGAGTCTCCCTCAACAAATTTAGATTTATGTACATCAAAATAATAAAATCTTGGCTGAGAATAGTACTCAGGTAAAATAACAAGATCACTAAATCCGTCACCATTGATATCGACAATATTAAAATTAGCTGCCTTAAGACCTTCCAGCCCATACTCTTTGGTCTTATCTATAAAATGCGTTGAGCCTTTATCAGTTGGTCCAAAGTCCAAACGAGCGCTTTGCTGCTTCTTTTCAACCCTTTCTTTTTTATTAGAATCTCGTTTAATGTTTGAGCAGCTAGTCAAAGTCGCTAGCAAAAATATAATTTTAATTTTTTTCACAATAATATAATAGAAAATTAGTCTCAATAATCAAACTCAAAATTTCATTTTAAATAGCCGACTAAAGGACTCTGACACATTGTTTAATTTTATTGCTTGCGCAATGTTAAATTTTTTATGAAAATAGTAAAATGATTAATAAAATTCGTAACTTATTTAATAAATTCAAAAAAAATACAAACGTTGAAAATGAGTTTGATGGAAGCGAAGAAATTGATTTACCTGAAATTCCAACCGATGAAAACTTTGATCAAACTGACTCATACAATGAAGATGTCCTAGATATTGATGATGGAAAACTTTCTTTTAAAGACCGATTAAATCTCGTACTTGAAAACATTAAAAATAAAGTTGGAAGAATTCATATAAAAAAGCCCAAAAAGCTTTCTGTTAATAAGTCGATAGAAGATATTACTGGAAAAATCAAACTTCCTAAAGTCCTTGCTAATAAAGGTGTTAAGGTAAAAAAGATTAACTGGAGCAATATCCATAATGACTTTTTTCACCCCTCTAAAAGACAGAGCTTTCACAGAATTTTCCAATACTCTGTAGTTATCCTTATTACTTTTACTCTTGGGAAAAGCCTAGGGATAATACTTACTGGATCTAAAGACTACAAAGGGCTTCCAAAAAACACGAGTCTAGACATTGATAAGTCTTCCCTTCTGAAACGCGAGCATGTAACTCAAATCAAAAAAGCAAAACTATTTAAGACTGAAGCAAAAAAAGTTGAAGATGGTAACAAAAAGCCAAAGGTAAATACCAACCTGGCTTGTATTAAAGCTGATGGAAAGTCGAGACTGCCGATAAAGCTAATAAATACAATTGTTCTTCAAGATAGTGTTAAGTCAATTGCCTCTGTGCAAGTTAGATCTGCAAACCTACTTCAGGAACTAAGAGTTGGAGAGAAAATCGACAATATGGCCAAGATTGATAAGATCGAGAGATCAAAATTAATCATTAAGAACCTTCGATCTGGGACTTGCGAATCTATTGAGAATATCGATTCGAAAAATGACTACACTCCTATTGCTGTCATGTCTCCAAAACAATCAAAGAGCTTCAAGAAACAAAGAAAGAAAATTAAAGGTATTGAAAACAGCGGGAATGATTTTGTTATTGAAAAATCATTTATGAAGCAAAAAATGTCAAACATCAGCGACATCCTTACTCAAGCTCGAGGTATTCAAATTAATAATCCGGATGGATCAATATCTTTTAAAATTGTTGACGTTCAACCTGGTGGAATATTTGCACACCTTGGCATTGAGAATAATGATGTTATCACTCAAATAAACGGACAACCAATCAATGATTTAAATGCTGTTATGTCTTTATTTGGGAAAATTACAAATATCGATAAGCTTGGATTAACACTTAAAAGAGGTGGTGTTGAAACGCCACAGAATTATAAATTTAAATAGATCGAATAAATAACAATAAGGGATCTTATGCAAAAGAGTAAAATGACTAAATCAAGGATGATGACTTCGGCAATCGCGTTTACGACGATTTTGGCCATGAGTCCAGACTCACTTGCACAGTTTAATAAGTTTAAAGCAAAAACTCGCTATAAAGATCCAAAAGCAAAGACGTCTATAAAAGCGAATTCATTTGCTAACTCAAACACTCAAGACAAACAAGATGCTGATACATTTGGTACACGAGTAACGGGCTCACCTAGTGTTAAGAATTCAAAATATGTAAATCTAAATCCCGAAACTGGTTTTGGACCTGAAATCATTACAAGCTTTGATTTTCCAGATACAGATATAATGGAGCTTACTCGCCACATGCAAAAGCTGACAGGAATAAACCTTATTCTTGATAAAGATGTTAAAGGAAAAGTATCTATTACTGCTCCTACTCCAATTACTGTTGGTGATGCATGGAAAGCTTACCTTGCAGCTCTTAATATGGCCGGGTACACACTTGTAAAGTCTGGTGCGTTTTATAAAATTATTAATGCAAGAGACGTTAGATATGTTCCAACTGAAATTTATACTGGTTCATACACACCAAATACAGAATCTCACATGATGAAGGTTTTATCCCTTAAGAATGTTGACGCTGCTGAAATATCTCGAAACTTTCGTCCCTTTATGAGTCGATATGGAAGAATTATTGATATTAAACAAACAAATACAATTATAATCTCAGATACAGGTTCTAATATAGCAAGACTTGAAAGATTAATTAAATTCTTAGATGTTCCAGGTCACGATGAATCACTACAGATTATTCCTGTGAAAAATACTTCTGCCCAAGAGATTGCAAAGCTGTTAGATGAAATTTTAAAAGGTAGCTCTAGTGGATCAAGCAGAACAACAAGAAGATCTGGTGGAAGTACCTCTTCAAGTAGATTTTCTTCAAGTAAAACTAGTCGTTCAACAAATATATCTAAAATTATTGCAGAGCCAAGAACAAACGCAATTATTGCAATGGCGAACGCGGAAGGTGCGAGACAACTTAGAGAGTTAATCAATAAACTAGATACACAAATCGTCTCTACAAACTCTGACAAGATACATGTTCACTATTTAAACTATGGTAATTCAGAGGAGCTTGCGAAAACACTTTCTACTCTTGTAAGTGGATCAAGTTCAGCAAAATCAAGTTCATCAAGACCTGGAGTGAGAGGTTTTAGTAACCAACCAACAAGTGGAAGTACATTGTTTAATGGTGAAGTTAAAGTTACGGCAGATAAAAATAATAATGCCCTTGTAGTTACAGCAAGCCCTACTGACTGGATAACTTTAAAAAGTGTTATCTCTAAACTAGATATTCCAAGAGACCAAGTTTATGTTGAAGGCATGATCCTTGAAACAACATTAACAAAAGTAAGAGCTTTTGGTACTGAGTATTTCGGAGCCTATGGTGCTGGTAACGCACAAAGAGGTGGATTTACAACAGGTAGTGGTATTACAGATCTACTTGCTGGAAACCCAACAAGCCTAAGTGGATTTTTTGTAGGTGGCGGCGGTGGAGGTACTGTATCAGTTCCCAACCCAGCAGGTGGAGACGACTTAAAAGTAAACTCTGTGAATGGATTAATTAGAGCTATCTCAAGTAACTCTGCAACAAATGTCCTTTCTACTCCACAAATTTTAGCACTTGATAATACAGAAGCTGAGTTTGAAGTTGGTGAAACTGTTCCTGTTCAAAATCAAAATACAAGTTCAAATGGAACAACTTCAACATCGACAACAAATCAAGAAGCAAAACTTAGTTTAAAGATTACTCCACAAATCAATAAAGTAACTCGTTTTGTAAAACTTAAGATCAACCAATCTATAAATGAATTCCAAGGTCAGGCTGAAGTTGGCGTAAGTGGTAGACCTACAACTGTTCGCTCAGCTGTAACAGAGGTAATGGTTAGAGATAAAGATACAATCGCAATGGGTGGTCTTCTTAGAAATAAAGAAACAATTACACATAATAAGATTCCACTACTAGGTGATATTCCTGTACTTGGTTGGTTATTTAAAAATAAGCGAAAAGACGTTTCAAAAGTTAATCTTTTAATGTTTATGACTCCGACAATTATTTCTCCTTACGAAAAGCAAGCAAGTAAAGTTACTGGTGAAGTTGTTGCAAGAGCAAGAGGCTCAATAAAAGAAGAGATGGTTGGTGATGAGAAAATTCCTTTTCACAAAAGCTTCGATAAAGTTCAAGCTAAAATTGAAAAGCAAAAAGATACTCCATTGTATGATACTGATGTTGAAAATAAATATATTAAAAATAATCAAGACACAGATGGAATTGGCGGAGATAAGTATTAATGAAAGTCTCTGATCAGATTTTAGAAAAAGTAGAAGTTAATAAAAAGAAAATTGGTGAACTTCTATTAGAGCATACTTCGTTGACACCAGAACAACTAGAAGAAGCTCTAGAGCTTCAAAGTGATGAGAAGAAACTTCTTGGTGAAATTCTATTATCTAAAAACTATATTCATCCTCATGAAATAGTTAAAGTAATGTGCCATCAAGTTCAAATCCCCTATCTTACAGAGTTAAAAGTTGAAGATATAGATCCAAATAATGTTAAAGATATCGCGATCAACTATGCAAAACATCATGAAGTACTACCGATTCTAGAAACAGAAAGTTCTATTACTGTTGCAATGAGTGATCCTTTTAACTTTAATGCAATCAATGATTTAACTGGTATCTTTAAAAAAGAGATACAAGTTGTAGTTACAACTCCTCTAAAGCTTCAAGATGCCATAAACAGAGTATATGAAAAAGCGAATAGAAATCTAGTTGACTCTATTGAAGATGAATTCGAAGAAAACTTAGACCTCGATGGTCCCATTGATATTTTAGATGCTTCTGAAGATGATGCCCCAGTTATTCGTTTTGTGAATTCAATTATATTTAGAGCTGTAAAAGAGCGAGCATCAGATATTCATATCGAACCCTATGAAAAAGAAGTTGTTTATAGGTTTAGAATTAATCGAGTAATGACTGAGATTCTCAGACAGCCTAAAAAAACTCATGCTGCCGTATCTTCGAGAATTAAAGTTATGGCAAAACTAGATATTGCAGAAAAAAGATTGCCTCAAGATGGCCGTATAAAAATTAAAATCGCAGGTAAAGATATTGATATTCGTCTAAGTACAGTTCCTGTACAAAACGGAGAACGAATTGTTATGAGGGTTCTAGAGAAAACCAATACGGTTTTAGAACTTGAATCCCTTGGCTTCCAAGGTAAGGTTTTAAAAGGTCTTCAAGAACTTTCAACAAAGAAAAACGGTGTTCTCTACGTAACTGGACCTACAGGTCATGGTAAGTCGACAACTCTATTTGCTATATTAGATAGAATGAATACACCTGATCGTATGATTATCACTGTTGAAGATCCTGTTGAGTATGAACTTCATGGTGTCTCACAAATTCAAGTTAATCCTAAGATTGATCTTTCATTCGCCAGAGCACTTAAGGCGATTCTAAGACAAAACCCGGACGTTGTTATGGTTGGGGAAACAAGAGATCAAGAAACGGCAGAGATGGCGATTCAAGCCTCTCTAACAGGTCACTTTGTTTTATCTACTCTCCATACAAACGATGCTGCCAGTGCTCCGACAAGACTTATAGACATGGGTGTTCAACCCTTTTTAATATCGTCTTCTCTTGTAGGTGTTTTAGCGCAAAGACTAGTTCGAAAATTATGTAATGAGTGTAAAGAACCTACTGATTTAAGTGATCACGAAATGCAAATGCTAGATATTGACGTTATTCCCCAAAATGCAAATGTTTGTAAACCTGTTGGTTGTCCAAGTTGTAATATGACTGGTTATGGTGGGATGACTGTTGTTGCAGAACTCCTTTTGATTACTGATCGAATTCGTCCTTTGGTTATTGCCAAGGCTGATGCTTCAACAATAAAAAAAGCAGCTGTTAAAGATGGTATGGCCACACTTGCTGACGATGCTATAGATAAAATATTTCTTGGTGTGACTTCTGTTGATGAAGTTTTAAGAGCAATTATATCAGAAGCCGAAGAGTCTTAGAATGCCAATATATAGTTATAAAGGTCTAGATAAAACGGGAAAAGAAATAAAGCAAACAATAAATGCTGAAACCGTTATCCAAGCTAAAAATAAAATAAAACTCTTAGGTATCATGCTTATTGATATCAAAGAGAAAAAAACAAAAACTGGAGGTTCCTCCTCCTCTCTTTCTATTGGTGCAAAGGTAAAGATTGAAGATCTCTCTTTAATGACGAGACAACTTGCAACACTAATAAAAGCTAAAATTCAAATTGTTGAATCTCTTGCAGCACTTCAAGATCAGGTTGATAATGACTACCTTAGGATTGTTTTATCAGAACTTAAGCAAGACGTTAACGAAGGATCTTCATTAGCTGCAGCAATGGCAAAACATAAAAAAGTTTTTAACAATGTTTATATTAATATGGTTGAAGCCGGTGAAGCGTCGGGGAACCTTGAAGTTGTTCTTCTTAAACTCGCTGATTTTACAGAGGCACAAGTAAAGCTTCAAAATAAAATCAAAGGTGCCATGATGTACCCGATGATAATGTTTATCGTTGGTTCAGTTCTCATGAGTGTTATCTTTATTTTCATTATTCCAAAGCTTACAAAAATATTTATTTCACTCAAGATGGAGTTACCTCTTCCAACAAAAATTAGTATTTGGATATCTGGTTTTTTAACAAGCTACTGGTACATAATAATTATTTCTATGGTAGTTGGTTACTGGGCATTTAAGAAATACATTAAAACACCAAAAGGTGAAAGAAATTGGCATAAAGTTTTACTCAAAGCACCAATTGTTGGCGGACTTATTAGAATGATTAATGTCGCACGATTTTGTTCAACTTTAGCAACTCTTATGCAATCAGGTGTTCCTATTCTTACAGCAATGAGTATTGTAAGAAACCTAATACCAAACGTTTTAATTAAAGATGCTGTAGAGAACGCAAGGGAAGCTGTATCCGAAGGAAAGAATATGGCCATACCACTTAAAGAAAGTGGGCAATTTCCAAATATGGTAACTCATATGATTACCCTAGGTGAACGATCAGGTGAACTTGAGAGTATGCTTGGAATTATATCTGAAAATTATGAAGATCAAGTCGATTCAAAAATCGGAGGATTAACCTCAATCTTAGAACCAATAATGATTGTTGGATTAGGGATTGCTGTTTGTTTTATAGTATTTTCTGTTATAATGCCTATGATGAAATTAAATCAAGTTGGAAGCTAAAATTAAGGAGCATGGATGTTCAAGAGTAAAGATGTAGATCTTATTATAAAATCACAACGTGGTATGAGTTTAGTTGAAATTCTTATCGCATTAACACTTCTAGGTATCGCTGGTACATTTGTTGTTGGTCAGGTTATTCAAAACCTAAATGAAGGACAAGTTCAATCTACAAAAATTCAAATTCAAAAGCTTGGAGATATTCTAAGAGATTATAGAAGAAAATGTGGTCGCTACCCTACAACTGAGCAAGGACTAGATGCTCTTGTTAACGCACCAACTGCTGGAAAACTTTGTAAAAGATATCCACCAAATGGTTTCATTGATGGAAAAGTGCCTGTTGATCCTTGGGAAACTGAATTTATCTATGAATCTGATGGTAAACGTTATGAAATCATCTCACTTGGAGCCGATATGGAAGAAGGTGGTGAGGATGAGTACGATAAAGATATTTCAAGTAAGGATCTTTAAACATAAATATTAAAAGTAAAAAATTTAAATTAAGCCACCAAGGATTCTCTTTAGTAGAAGTTTTGGTGGCTTTATTATTAGTTGTCACTATGTTCTCACTTATCCCCAAAGGAACCTTTGGAGGTAGTAGAGAAAACCTTGAAAATACCGTTTTAGACATTCAAAGAGCTGTTAGATTTAGCGTAAACGAATCTATTTTGAGAAACTCTATTGTTAGAATTTCCTTCAATCTTTCAAAAGATCCTGTTTCATACAGCGTTGAGTATGGTCCTTCTGGAGGTTTAGTACTCCCGGAGGTTCAAGACGAGTCTAGAATGAGCTTAAAAGAAAGAGAGGGACAACAAAAGGTAATGAAGTCCCTAGACTCTCAATTTAACAAAGTTGATGAGTTCTCAGAAAAAGATAAAACCTTACCAGAGGGAATTAGAATCTCAGGTGTCGCAAGCTCATACTTTGAATCAATAAAGATTGATGGCGATGTTGCAATATACTTTTATCCTACTGGAGAAAAAGACACATCTCTCGTTTTCTTCTCCACTGAAGAAGAAATGATTACATTAGACATCCCACCTTTTGAAGACAATCTAACAAAAGAATATTATACTTTTACACAGTATGATAAAAATAACTTAGATGATGCAATCGATTCAAAGATGAAGGAAATCTTTAATAAGTGGCTAAAAGACTAAAAAACTCTATTCTAGGAATTTTAAATATTGATGACAAAGGCTTTACCCTTGTAGAGGTTATGATTGCCTTAACTCTTTTTGCAGTATTTGCGACAGTATTTCTTATGTCTCAAGGTACCAATCAAACCAATTCTCAACTTATGGCAGAAGACATTATTCTCCACAATCTAGCTGAAATGAAAATAAATGAAGTCATACTAGATCCTCCCAAATTTACTAATGCTACAGACAAGGAAAAAGTCTCTAAGGCTTTTGATATTGAAGGCTATAAGAACTACAAATATACAATTGAATATAAAAAACTTGAGGTTCCAAACCTTAATGAGTTAATGGGTAAAGAAAAAGACGATCCGAATGGAGAATCGAAAAGTAATGCAATAAAAAAAATGGTTTTTGAGAAACTTAAAGAAAATATGGAAAAAATTCTCTGGCAAGTAAAAATTACTGTTGAGAACACTGATACAAATTATGCTTATGAGTTAACTTCATGGATTACAAACACTGAAGCCAAGATAGATACAAATTTCGGATTTTAATGAAAAGATTAGATCAAAAAGGTTTTACATTAATTGAAGTCATGATTGCCATTGTTATTCTGGCCTTTATCGTTATTGCTATCGTACAGATAACCGGAGGGGCACAAGAGAAGGTCGATAGAACTCTTGTTGAAGATAAGGAAATGCTTCAGATAGAAACGGCTTTTAGTCGTTTTGAATGGGATTTTTCTCAAATTTATTCTCCTCTGTATTACTCTCATGAACTTAGAAAGCAAGAAACTGATAGTGATGACTCTAAACAAGCCTATGATGCTCTAATTGCTCCTTACCAAAATAAAGAAAATTTTGATGACTTAAGCTATGATGGCTACCCTATACCCAAGTTTAAATTCGAAGATAAAACAGATATTACCTTTTTTACAATTTCCAACAGAAGAAAACTTAAAAACATTAAGCAATCAAACTTTGCTTGGGTTAGATATGAGTTACAGACAGATCGCGATGCCGATGATGAAGTTGATACAAATGGAATAAAGAAAACTAGGGCAAAAGGTATTTGGGTTCGGAAGTTTAACCCCAAAAATGTTTTTAGTAATGAAACAATTGATTGGTCTAAGATAAAGTCTCAAGTCCTACTGCGAAATGTTGACTCTATAAAAGTTGAATTTTGGGATGTGAAGAATAAGAAGTGGGTTGATAATCTAAGACTAATCGACAATGGAGAGAAGTTATTTAGAGGTATACGTATTTCACTAAAATGGATAAGTACTGATGAAGTTGAACAATTATATGTAAGAACTTTTAGACCTCTTACTCCTTTTTTTATCCCCGAGGATATGTATAAGCTAGCAAGTCCCGATGCTGTAAACAATGATAGCGATGGCTTTGGTAGCGATGAAGATGAAGAAGACGACGAAGATGAGGATGATAATGAGTAATTCATTTTCTAAAATTTTAAAAAACGAAAGCGGTATTGCCATAATGATGGTTCTATCGGCGATAGTTCTTCTAACTACTATAATGATGAATTTTAGCTTCGATTCAAATGTAAACAAAATCAAAGCTGCAAATATTGAAAATAAAGGTCAAGCAAAGTTAACAGCTGAAAGTGGACTTCAGTTTGCGATGGCCCGTCTAAAACTTTATCAAGAAGCTTTCAACTATTTAGAAAAGAATAAAGCTGCTAAAGACTTTGCAACCCCAGAAGTTCTAAATAGTATATGGAACTTTCCTTTTGTTTACCCTATTCCTGTTTCAAAAAGTATGAATGCGATTCAAAAAGAATCAATTGCCAAGTTTGAAAAAAATACTTTTCTTGAGGGTGAATTAAAGTTAACAATCAGCAATCTCTCTCAAAAGATAAATTTGAATCTTCTTCGAATCTCTCTTTTGGCACAAATCAACAAAGAAGAACAAGCTGACGATGATGAAGGAAATAATTCAGACAATACAAACTCAGAGGAAGACCAAGACTTTAATGTAGAAAACCAACTCATAAAATCTTTAAAGTATTCAATTGAGAAAAAATCAGAAAACGATGAATTATTTTCAGGCAAGTACTACGGACTAGACCCTGTCACACTTGTGAACTATATGAAAGTATATGTTAGTGATCCCGACTCTTTAGAGGATGATGGCGGAGCTGCAAGTGAATTTGAAAAGATTAATCTTGATATAAAAAAGTCTCCTCTCTCTTCATTTAGTGAACTATACACACTGCCGAATTGGGATGATGAACTAGTTAATATCATAAAGGGTGAATTTACTGTTCATGGTGCATTAATGATTGACCTGAATAGAATTACAGACAAAATGCTTAGACTACTAATCCCTTCAATTACTGATGAAGAGGTCAAAGAGTTTTTTGAATATAGAGATGACCCTGACTCACCTCAATTTTTTAATAAAAGTGAAGATTTTAAAAAGTATATTGTTAATGTTGGAAATGTTCTAACGAGCGATGAGTACGATGAAAGAATAGCCAAGTTTGAAAAACAAGGACTAAAGTTTGGCCCATCTCCCTCACTTTTTAAGGTGATATCTGTTGGAACAAAAGATAGAGCAACATATACAATCACGGCTTATGTTAGTATTCCTGCGAAGCCTAAGATTCGAAAAAAAGAAAAAAATGAAGACGACGATGACGAAGATGATGATGAGTCTAAACCAAACAATCCAAATAAAGCAAACGATGGTCACAATGCCAACGATACTGACGATGAAGACGACGATGAGGATGAAAACAAAAAAGAGCAAAAGACTCAACTTCTTTCACCAAGAATATTAGAGATTTTTATAACTTAATTCTTTTTTCTCTCGTATTTTCATCTCAAAATCCCTAAAATATTAGTATGTTAAATATCTCAATTAATATTGGTAGCTACTCTATAAAGTTTTTAACTTTCAAAGTTGAAAGAAAAAAAATTATTTATCAAAATTCAAAAGAAGTAATTCTTGATTCTGATGAATTTAATATTCTTGAGGATGACATTGTCCTTGATCTTCAAATGAAAATTATTAGCGACTTTCTCGAAGAAATAGAAGATGAATATAAAGTTATTTTAAATGCTAGTAACGAAATAATAAACGAAAGATTTATTGAGCTTCCGATTAAAAATAAGAAGAAAGCAAATCTAATGCTTCCTTTTCAACTGGAAGAAGACATTCCCTACTCACTTAGCGAGTGCAAGATTTCTAATACTCTAGAACTAACTAAGACTGGAAGCCGTGCTGTAGTAAATATTATTAAACACAGTGTACTTCAACCTTTGTATCAAAAGATTTCGGACTATAAAATAAACCCAAGCATACTTACGAGTGAAATATCAGCAGTAGAGTCTTTTGTAAGAAATACCTCAGAAGTTCTTCCTCAGGCTTTTTGTATCATGGATATTGGCCACAGTACGACACATGCCTACTTCTTTATTGATGGAAAGCTTCAAAGCTCTCACACATCCTATGTTGCCGGCTTTGCGATAAACGATATTATCAGTAAAACGTATAATATTAATCTAGAAGAAGCTGCTATCTACAAACATCAAAATAGCTACTTCCTAGCTAGTGATCAATATTCTGAAGTTGATGAAAGCCAAAGACAATTTGCCAAATTGATGGATGAAACGTTCGCCTCTTTAATCTCAGATTTTCAAAGATGGCATATTGGCTTCAGGGTCCAAAATGGTTTACCTGTGACTGATATTTTTCTTATTGGTGGATCTTCAAATATTAAAAATATTAAGAATTTTCTTTCTGAAAAAACAAATATAAAAATTGGTCAAATGGACTTTTTCACAGACACTATTCACGACAAGGTAGATACTGATGAGAAACAAAAAAGAAAATTTGCTCTGAGTTCAATGCAATCTCATGGCTTAGTTAATAAATCAAAAGTAATCAATTTCCTAACAGGAGAATACGCCATACAGGGAGACGCTGACTTACCAGTGCACTCAATGTTCTTTATTGGCTCGAGACTACTTTTCTTAACTTTAATTTTATTAGTTTCTCTTTCAATTGAAAGTATCTTTCTATCCAAACAAATAACATCTGCTGATAAAAAGTTAAGAGGTTTAGTTAAAAACCCTATCTTGGGACTAAGTCCTAGAGAATCGAGGAGTGCAATCAAAAAGCCAAAACCTATTCTTGCGAGACTATCGAGAAAAGAGAAAATTATATCTCAAGAAGTAAAAGTTCTTCAGTCTTCAGTTAATACAAATGCTTTAAAGTCTTTACAAGTCATTACTGATTATACCGCAGGCTTAAACATTGAAGTTGTTGAATACACATCAGTTAGTGGCTCTGACTTTTTGATTAAATTTAAAGGGAATACACCAAAAGATATTAATGATCTAAATGATGTATTAAAAACTTCAAGGATCAAAAATCTTTTTGTCGATTTTAAGCCTGAAAATAAAACTCTAACTCTTAATGGATCTGAGCAATAAATGAAAAATATTAATATAATTAAAAGTATTGACCTCTTTATCTTTAAGCAAATTGATTCAATCACTCAAACAGCTGAATACCAAAAGGTATCTGATGCCTACTCTGGCCTCGAGGAAAGAGCTCAAGAAGCTGTAAAAGTGATTTTAATGATTATCACTCTAGTTTTCCCTATTCTTTTTCTTTTCATCTTTTGGAGCATAAACTCAGCAAAGAAAGAAGAGATTGAAATAAAAGATAAACTTATCAATACGGCAAATGCATTAATACAAAAACAATCCATCCTACGAACTGAAGAGAGAAGAATCCTAAGTATGAAGTTTATTGATTCTCAAAATAGTTTAAAGAATACAATTACTTCAAGTCTAAGCTCTGCGGCTATTGATGGAGCAAAAATCCAAATAAGTGATTTCCAATCAGATGATCTTGATGGACTAATCACAAAAGTTAGCGCAAAGCTCTCCTTTAAAGGACTAACAAGCAGTGACTTGATCTCTTTGTTTAGCTCACTAGGAGCGAAATTAAGAATTAAGATGGATGAAATTACGATCAAAAAGAACGAAACGACAAATAACCTAGATGGACTTATTGATATTCACTACTTCAGTAAAGACAATTCAGCAGAAGAAGAACGATGAGTACAAATCAATTAGAAAACTTAGATTATAAGTATCCTAGAATTGGAAAGTCTAAGTGGACTCTGATTCCAATTTGCATTTTTCTTGTAACACTTTTTATATATTTTCCAATTACTTATAAAGTAAAAAGTATTTTAAAGAAACAACTTACAAGTATTCCTGGTTGTCCACTCGATTACAAAGATATCAAAACAGAATTTTTCCTTCCTAAATTAATTGTTGAAGACCTCTCAATTCCAGCAAGATGTCTAAACCTTAGGAATTCGCCTGATCTAAAGATGAAAAAGGTTTTTTTACACTTTAGAGGATTAAGCTTCTCTCCTTTTGGGCCACACTTTTTATTAGAAACAACTATTCTTAAAAATAAACTTTCTGCATATATTACTACTGGGATTGGTGGTATGGGTATCAGTATCAGAGAAAACGTTTTTGATTCGAGAGTTATCAATCATTTTGTTCCCAAATTTAGGCTAAGTGGAAAGATTAAAACGGATTTACTTGTAAAAACAAATTCAGATGGACTTAGTGACTTAAAGCTAAACTTTAGATCGAATGACATTGCTATACCTCCACAAAGCCTGCAAGGTTTTAAATTATCTACTCTCATTCTTAACGACCTTCTTCTAAAAGCCCAAATGAAAGGCAATAAACTCGAAGTTCAAGATCTTATCCTAGGTGATGCACAAGCTCCTATACGAGCTAGTTTTAATGGAAATATTGATATTTCTCCTCGAAACTTTAAAAACTCTCAACTAGACCTAAAAGGTGAAGTAAAATTCTCTTCAGAATTTTTAGAAAAATATGCAATTATTAAACTTGTGATGGGTAAATTTGATAAGAGGGACGACTTCTACCAGATTGCTTTAAAAGGACCAGTTACAAGACCTACTCCTCAAAAAGCTCGTTAAATGAAAGATCTTAAGTATATCAATAGTAAACTTCATGAACATTTTAAAGAACTAATTCCCAAAAATGACCTTTATGAGGTTTTGGAGTATGCCCTATTTCCCCCAGGTAAACTCTTCAGACCTGAGTTGATCTATGCCCTTGCTAGTGACCTAGATTCTCTTACAAAAAATCATGAGTACTTTGCAAGCGCGATTGAAACTCACCATGCCTACACTCTCGTGCATGATGATCTACCTGCCATGGACAATGATGATTTTAGACGAGGTAAACCCTCTACTCACAAAAAGTATGGACAATGGAAAGCGATCTTAGCTGGTGATGCCTTACTATCACTCTCCTATGGTTTACTTTCAAAGATCGAAACGAAGCCTAATGAATTACTTCGTTTATTTCACGAATCTACTGGTGCTGCTGGATTGATCTTCGGTCAATACTTAGATCTTGAAAGTGCACCTAAAAATATTGATGACATTATTCAAATACATACTTTAAAAACAGCACGGCTAATTCAACTCTCCCTCAGTGGAAGTAATATTTTGTCTGGAAACTCAGCTCTACCAAAAGAGCTTATAGAAGAGCTTGGGTTAAATATTGGTATTGTATTTCAACTTATTGATGATCTTACTGAGCTTACGGAGGAAATCAATGAGCATGAAAGAGAAATTAATCCATTTTTAAACTTTGCGAGCATTGAACTTTATTCAACAATTAATAATTGCTTAGAAAATATTTATCGTACCCTAGACGAAAATACGCTTACAAATTTAAATGATATATGTGAAAGATATTTAAATAAAATGAAATCAAAAATAAATGATGGTGAAGAAAAAATTAAAACTTATATCCATGATTTTGACAAAGAATTACTTAAGTTTAAATAAACTACCAACCATATCTTTGAGTTAGTGAGTCAATTCTAGACAGAACACCTGTTAATTTCTTTTTAGCAGATACAAGATTTAAAACATCTTTATCACTAAAGCTTGAATCAACAATATTTTTCTTTGCTTGCTCAAGATTACTATCTTCTTTCACTGGAGAATCAGAGTGACTATTAATAATATTTTCAAGAGCGACTTTTAAATCTTGGGACTTTACTTCAAGGGAAGATTCCGCCGTTTTTATCTGCTGACCTATAATTTCAGGAGAGAACGGTTTAACTTCTGCAGCATTCGTTTGCTCAATGACTTCTTCACTAGTTGAGCCTTCAAGGAAATGCTTTGCTTCAGGGATAGACATTTTTTGATTAAAAAGTAGGTCTTTAACTTTTTCAATTAGATCAATATCACTTTGTTTATATAGCTTCGAACCATCTTCTAGCACCTCGGGCGCTATTCCAATAAATTCAGTTTCCCAAAATCTTAAAACGTATGGTTTAACACTTGTAACGGATGTTACCTCATTAAACTTATATGCTTCTTTTTTTGGGATTCCTATATCAAAGTTCATTGCCTAACCTTTTTAAAGATCTTCTTCTGGTAGATCAACATTTCCGATAAAAGAACTTAGTGCACGAGGCTTTGCTTCTTTTGGAGCAATAGTTTTATCCTCATTACCTTTATCATCAAGTCTATGTTGATACCTATCTGTTATATCTTCTTTTAGAATTTGTGACGGTTTAAACGTTAATACACGTCTTGCAGAGATGTTCATAGCTGCACCAGTTTGAGGATTTCTCCCAACTCTTGTCGCTTTATCTCTAATTGAAAAATTACCGAATCCAGAAATTTTTACTTTTTCCCCACGGGCCAAAGTATCCTTAATAACCTTGAACACAAGATCCACTAGGTCACTAGCTTCCTTCTTCGAGAAACCAGCCTCTTTATAGACTCTTTCTACAATGTCTGCTTTTGTAACGCTCATTCTAATCCTCCATGATTTAGCGTGAGATAACCTTATAATAATAGGTTAGCAGACATATTAATTTCGTGCAAAAAAAAACGCCCAATTTTCAATAAAAAATCGGGCGTTTACGTATCTTTTAATTTAATACTTGAGTTATTTAATGCTGTTAAATACTGCCTTAAATCCTTCGAAGTCACGTGCTGCAAGCTCTGCAAGCATTTTTCTATTCAATTGGATGTCACTTTTCTTAAGTGCATTCATGAATTTTGAATAAGAAAGACCTAAAGATTTAGATGCTGCATTGATACGAACAATCCAAAGTCTTCTCATATCTCTTTTAAGAAGTCTTCTACCCTTGTACATATTATGTAAAGCACGCTTAACAGTTTCAGCTGTATGCTTATACTTTGTTCTTCTATCGAAGTGAAATCCCTTCGCTAGTTTTAGAACTTTATTTCTTCTTCTTCTTGCTTTAAAACCACGTTTTACTCTAGCCATTTTGTCTCCTGATGAACGGTAGGAGGGATTAATCCACTTAGTTCCCTACAATTATACAATTATTATTATTGCTTATATTATTTTACGTATGGTGCTGCTTTAAGCATATTCTGACCATCTTTAGCATTAAGGTAACCAGCTTTTCTAGCATCAACCTTATTCTTTTGCTTTTTCTTAGTAAGAATATGACGAAGGTTAGCCTTCTTAATTTTAACTTTTCCACTTGCTGTAACACTGATTCTTTTAGCTACAGATCTTCTTGTCTTCATTTTTGGCATATATTACTCCTAAGCATTTAACTTTTTACAAATTTTTGAATGATATAACTACCATGGTCGTATCAATTGGCAAAGTGTTTTTTATAGTTTATTTGATTGACTAAAGAAGCTATTGCGCGAGGCGCAATAGCTATAAATTATACTTATTTTTTCTTTGGAGCAATCATACAAATTGCACGATTTCCCATCATCTTAAGAGGTGACTCGATAACACATTCAGTCTTCTCTTGAATCCCCTTGATGATTTCTCTAAATTTATCTAAACCAATATGCTTATGGGCCATTTCACGACCTCTAAATTGCATTAAAAGCTTAACCTTATCCCCTGCTTCAAGGAATTTATATACATTTTTTAACTTAACCTCTAAATCGTGAGTATCAACAGCAGGTCTAAACTTAACTTCCTTAACCTTGATTGTTACTTGCTTTTTCTTAGCTTCAGACGCTTTCTTTTGTTGTTGGTATTTAAACTTACCAAAATCAATTAATTTAACTACAGGTGGCTTCGCATTTGGCGATACTTCTACTAGATCAAGGCCTACTTCATTTGAAATTTCAATTGCTCTGCTTTGAGAAACAACACCGTATTGATGTCCATCGTCTCCAATTAATCTCATTTCAGCTATTCTAATTTGATCGTTTACTCTAGGACCAGTATCTTTGCGTCCTCTGGGATCTCTCCCTCTGTTATTACCAGCGATGGTATACCTCCAAAAATCGTTAAACTATTCCGTTTGATGTAAAATAACATTAAACTTCATTTTTACCAAATACATTCTACCCAACTTTAATGGCTTAGCCTATATAAAAAGAGAGGTGATTCGCGGAATTGACAGGATAATTTTCCCCAGCTGTGCTGAGCGTCAGGATGCAATAGATGAAAATTCAACTCTTATAAAATAAGGCAAGAAGATGAAAAGTCATCTTTAAGAATAAGCTTCCATTTCTGTTGATCACCTGGAACTAGTTTACAAGCCCTACTAAAAAACGCATCCCATGAATCAGAAAATTCAATCTCAACTCTCTTATCATTAGCAACTGTAAAATCTTTGTAGTTTAATTCATTAAAACAACTTTGATCAAAGCCAGTTATATATCGTCCGATATTCACTTGTGAGCCAATAAAGTTTTCGTCAGTTGGGTGTATAAAAAATTCTAGAATAATTTCTTCTGTATAAAAATCAAGTTTCATAGAGTTTCTGATTTTTTCGTCCACACTACTAAGGGCAGAAGCAATATCAACAGAACTTGCTGTTTGTTTATCAAAAAAGAAACGTGTGTTACCTAAAAATTTGTCCATTATAAGTCTTTGTTAAATTTTAAATTAATTGCAACTTGATCATTGATATCTCGTGCAAATTTCTCAATCAGATCATTAATTTTATTTAAATCAACAATCGCATACTTCTCAGTTTTTTCATCTAGACTAATTAGCCCCTGGTTCGTAAAAAACTTCAAAGTCGTTTTCATCTTGGGAACAGTATAGCCCTCAGGATACTTTACAACTCTTCCGTGCTCTCTTTCCATTTGAAAAAGCTCTTTCGATACTTGTAAAAATTCATCTTCAGAAAAAGTTTTTTCTTGAAGGTACTTTATCGTAATAGCACTAATATAATAAGCTTCGTAAATATAGCTAAATGCAGTAGAAAAACGACGAACAGAACTTGCGACCTTATAGAGTTTTTCAGCTGAAAACTCAAGTGCTTCCTCTAGAGTTTCTATTTTTGAATCAACAGAATATTCTACAATCTTGATCGCCTCTTGAATCATCTGCTCTGCTGTTGGAAGATAAAATTCATATTTTAATTCTTTTCTCTTCTTAAGAAGATACTTTGTTAAATCATAAGAAGACTTTATATTTCCATTAAAGATATTAAACCATGTGGCATTTACAATTCCTGCAACAAGAAAGTGATGGAGGATCATATTCTTGTGATAAAGAAGATGTCCACGGCTTTCATCATTAATCGTATAAAAAACTTGATTTAATTTTTCTCTTTTAATGACTTCAACTTTTTTATTATTTATAAACATATCCATCGCACTTTTTAGAGCTTGAGAGAATTCTGTTTCATTCAAAGAATCAGTTACTGGGATTTTCATATATTCACAGTAATTTATTATATCCATTGCAGCCGTTTCAATCTGCTTCCACGTCAACGCTCCAGATGGATCATCGAGTAAGATTAGAGATAAAAGAGATGATGGCGTAACTGGCATTCCCTGGCCTACGGCTCTGAAACATTCAAAAGCCAGATCTTGAGTATCCTTTTTTAAATCCTCAATCTCATTTACTACAATCCCCTCTCCAAAGTTTACGTGAACTGTTCCCATTTTTTTATTAAAGAGTTTAAATATTTTAAATAGCTGTGTTGATTTTTCTTTTTCTTTTTTCCTACCAGCAAGCTCTTTTATATGAGCTTTTTCTTCTGGGATCATTTCATGGGCGATTGATACAGGAATAAACATTAGAGGCTTTTTATCTCCAAATTTTGTATGTGCATCAAGAAGCATGCTAAACAATCCATACTTTGGAGGGAGAAGTTTTCCAGTTCTTGTTCTTCCACCTTCAAAGAAAAACTCAACAACTTTATCTGTTTTAAGCAAATAATAGATATAGCCTTGAAAAGCTATTTTATATAAATGGTCATCAAATTTTCTACGGATAAAAAAGGCTCCACACCTTTTAAATAAATCACCAATTGGGAATATATTTAAGTTTATTCCTGCAGCAATATAAACAGGCACCTTATCGTGTTTGTACAAGATGTACTGAAGAGCAATATAGTCTGCATGAGACTGGTGGTTAGGAACTAAAATAAGATGATACTTTTTTTGAAGTTCTCTGATCTCAAAATTATCAGGCAGATTTAAATTAACTCCATCATAAAGTCTTAAAAATGTTTTATCTAAAAAGGAAGATGTTGCACCAACGACACTTGTTCTGTAGTCGCCTTTGATTTCATCAACCATTTTAAGTATTTTATCTTTATCGTTTGGATTTTTTTCTAAATGGGCCCTAACCTTTTCATATGAAAGGACATTCTCATAAACCTCGTTCAAAAGTTACACCTTTGTTATCTATTTCATTCCGTGTGGTTTAGACTCTACCATACCAGAAGTAGACATCTCCATAAAGAGAGCATTTTTATTTATATCTGAAAGTTCTTGAGCGTTAAGATAAGTCATTCCCGAACGAACACCACCGGCAAGTTCACCAATAACATCAACTACCGACCCTTTACAAGGAATCATTCTAGACTCACCTTCTGGTGCCATTCCTTTTTGCATATTTCCACGCCAAGAAACTTGAGCATCTTTTGAAGCCATACCACGATATTTTTTCATACCACCAACGACTTCACCAGGAGACTCTAATGTACCCGCAAGCATTGAGCCAAGCATTACAGAGTCAGCTCCTGCGGCAAAAGCTTTAACAATATCGCCACTTGTTTTAATTCCGCCATCGGCAATTACAGGAATATCGTGTTTCTTAGCTTCATTTACACAAAGTGCAACTGCTGTAAGCTGAGGTACTCCACATCCTGTTATAATTCTTGTCGTACACATTGATCCAGGACCAATTCCAACTTTTACACTGTCTGCTCCAGCATCTATCATTCTTTTTACACCATCAGGCATAGCAACGTTACCAGCGATAACATCAACATGAGGATGAGTCTTTTTTAAGTATTCTAAAACCTCTAGCATCATCACGCTATCACCGTGGGCAATATCTAGGGTTAGAATTTCAACACCTGCGTCCACAAGTGCATCAGCTCTTCTCATTCCCTCTTCTTTAACTCCAACACTAGCTGCTGCAATTAATCCTTTAATTTCTGATTTCATTCTAATAATATTTTTAATTTCTTCGCATTGTTGCTCAACACTTAAAAATCGGTGCAAAGATCCTACAGCACCAATTTGTCCCATAGCAATGGCCATACTTTCTTCAGTAACGGTGTCCATATTTGCTGCAATAAAAGGAATATCTGTTGAGAAATTTTTAGTTATTCGACTTCGAAGATTTGGAATTGTTCTAGATGTTATTTCACAGTGCCTCGGCATAAGTAAAACATCGTCATAAGTTAAACCATTACTGCGCTCTAGTATACCATTCGCATCAAACATTAATCCCATAATCTCTCCCTAATATGTGGTTAGTTTTTGTGTGATAGAAATAGTGTACAAGGTTTACTGATCGGCCGTAAAGGGATTCTTAGTCGACTTTATGCTTTTCTTTAAGTGTCGAAATTTTGGCATCTAACCAAGAGGTCACAGAGTCTCTTCTAAGTTGATACTGTGCTTCAATTCCTTCAAGCTCATTTAGGTATTTTTTCTCAAGCTCGGCATCTTTTAATGAACTAATTCCTTCACTACTTTTCAAACCAGCTATGATTCCATCAGAAAAAGAAATACCTTTATCAAGAAAATCTTTAACCTTTCCTATATATCCACCGTAGGTAAACTCTAGACCATGAAATCGGCTGGTACAGTTTTCAAGAACAATATTATTTAAGTGAAGATGATTAAGAGCGTATCTCACATCATTTTCAACTTTAGTGAATTTTTTATTATTAAGCTTATCCTCATCAATAAAAGAAAAACCTGTTTTAAGGCCAAGACTAATTCCAGTTAAACTAACCTTCTTAGCATATTCGCGAAATTCATCTAAGAAACAGTCAAAATAATAATCTTTTTGAGCGCTCGGACATGAAGATCTAATTGTTTCATAATCAAGTTTATCTTTATTATCAAAGTATAAATGAAGGTCTTTTCTATTTTGAATATAAAAGAAGCTCATGATAATTAAACCTAAACCTCCAAAAATTAAAAATATCCATTTTAAAAAATTAAGCATTATCTTCCTTAAATTTAATTTTAATTTGCTCAAAGTAATCCACAAGAAAATCATCAAATCCCAAAGAGTCTTTTTCTAATTCCTCTTGATCTAAAAGTGATTTCTTTGCAACTTCATTCCAGTGAGAAGGAGTTTCTTGATCCATCCCTGCCGCTTTATATAATTTTGCAATTGATGCCATATAAGTATCAATCGCCTCTCCACTTTCTAGCATTTTCATTATTTTACTTGAAGGAAGAAGTGTAGGGTTTTTAATTTTTTCTTTCTGAATACCTAAGGCTTCTATATGTTCTTGGCCTAAAAGCTTTGCGACACCTTTTATCTCTTCTAATAAAGATAAAATACATTCATCTTTTGGAAGCTCTTTCCCCTGACAATTGATCGTCAGATTCGGGTTTCGACCATCATTTACAATACGAGAGAAGTTCTCATCTATCTGATGACACTCAGAAGAAGTTATAATCGGACTATCTTTAAACAAACAAAAAAGTAAAAAGCTATGAAGAAATCGCATCGTCTCAAGGTCAATCCCAACTGGACTAAATGGGTTTACATCCAAAAGTCTTACTTCAATATACTCAATACCACGGTCATAAAGGGCTCCAAGAGCACTCTCACAACTTTTCGCAATATTTTTAGGTCTAATTGTTGAATAAAACTCATTATCAATTTGCAGAAGATTCGTATTAAGCTGCTTATGCCCACTCTCATCTTTCAACCCAATTTTCTCATATTCAGGGTAACTTTGAAGTCTCGCAGCTTCTAGAGTTTTAATATAAGTTGGAAGGGCGTTATAACAAATACTAATTTCTTTTTGAGCATTTGAAGTGTAACCAAGTCCACCCATCCGAAGGCTTGTTGCAAACTCTTTTCCAAAGGTTTTGTTTCCAAGTTTCTCTAATTTATGTTTTTTATTTTTTAAAAATGACTCATGAACAACTGGTGTTGCTCCAAAAAGATATGAAAGAATATAGCTATACCTTCTATAGTTTCGTATCAAGTGAAAGTAAGCGTCGTCTTTAATTTGCTGAATGCTCTCATCTGTTTTTAAACTTATTTTAAGCTCATTCCAAAACTCATCTGATAAAGAAAAATTATAATGAACACCAGCAATTGACTGCATCGATTTGCCATATCGATGACCAAGTCCAATTCTATATAACTCTTTTAGTTTTCCTACATTTGATTTCCCATAGTGAGCAACCTTAATATCGTCTTCATTTTCCGGAACGATCGCTGGCATACTCCAAGGCCAAATATATTCATCTTTTTCTAAGTTTTGATATGTAAAATTATGCATATCTTCAAGATTAGAAAGAAGATCTTTTTCCGATTTAAAAACACCTGTTATATACTCCAATAAATTTTCAGAGTAATCCGTTGTTATAAATGGATGAGTTAGCTTTGATCCAAGAGCCTTTGGGTGGTCTTGTACAGAAAGCTTATTATTCGCGTCTACTCTTAGGCACTCTCTTTCTACACCTTGTCTAACAAAGCTAGATAATTTCGTAGAAGTTTTTAGAAAGTCTGAGTATTTATTCAATTATGCACCTGGTTTGTTTAGCATCTCAAGAGTATAAGCAACATTTAATCCGTGAGCTCGAATTTTTCTAAGAGCAACTACCATATCAGAATAAGTTAATGCTGAAATTGGTTCATACTCACCTTTACTAACTCTATCAAGGTGACGATCTCTCATATCATTTGCCCAAATACGAAGTTCTTCACTTTTTCTCGTAACAAGATCCATATCGTGTTTTTCTGCATCGAAGAACCCAACTGTTGATAGTTGGAAAAAGTCCCAAATATTTGTCATAAACTTATCGTACTCTTCAAGACTTTTACCCTTAAGAGCATCTTCTTTTAGTTTTGATTTATAGCTTACAATTCTCTCTAAGTAATCTGCAATTGATTCATATTCATCTGCAATTTTAATAAGAGCTTGAGTATGTTTTGATTGATCTGGACTCATTGGTTTTTCCATAACTTTTCCAAGGAAAACCGTTACTTCTTTTTGGATATTATCTGTGATCTGCTCATAGTCTTTTACCTTAACAAGGTCTTTTGTCTTCCCTTTTTCAAGATAGCTTAGAGTTACAAGTTGCATACGATCTAAGATATCTTTCATCTTTTTTACTTCTGAATCTGCTTGAACAATTGCTGTTGCTGGCAAAACCTCAGATGCTTCTCCAACTAAAATAAGAGCTGGCTTTACCTCTCCTTCTTTCTCTGGAGTTATCTTTGTTACAAGTTTTGCAAGGACTCCTAAAAATGGAAGAAAAACAAGAGTTGCCGTTACATTAAAAAAGGTATGAGAAGCTGCAATATGCTGAGCAATATTAGGCTTTGAACCATCCGCTAAAGTCTGATCCGCAACTCCAGGAACTAGCCATTCAATGAAACTTAAATACATTGGAAGAATTGAAAAGATAATAAGAACACCGAGTATATTAAAGATTGCGTGTGCCCGAGCTGCTCTTTTCGCGTTTGTTGAAGTCCCAACAGATGCCAAGATCGCAGTAATTGTAGTACCAATATTCTCACCTAAAACAAGAGCTGCCGCTGTGTTAAAGCCGATAACACCAGTTGAAGCTAGAGCGATAGTAATTCCAAGCATCGCAGATGAAGACTGAATTATTACTGTTAACAAACACCCCGTTAAAATTGAAGCAAGGTAGCTTCCATAGTCATTTCCTGAGAAATAACTAATCATATTTAGAAATTCTTCGTTTGTTCTTAGAGGCTTAAATGCTCCACTCATGAGCTGTAGACCAAAGAAGATCATCCCTACACCAAAAACAACACGACCTATATTTTGAATTTTATTATTTTTTGAAAATAATGAAGGGAAAATTCCAAGACCAATAAATAGAAGTCCATACTTTCCAACTTTAATTGAAATTATCCAACCTGTTATCGTTGTACCAATATTAGAACCTAGGATAACTCCTATCGCCTGAGTTAATTGCATCAACCCGGCATTAACAAACCCTACAACCATAACTGTAGTAACAGATGAGCTTTGAACAATCATCGTTACAATAACTCCGACAGTTACTGCTAATATACGATTTGAAGTTAGTGAGTTAATTACCCTTGTAATCACATCTCCAGCCGCTTGTTGAAGAGCATCTGACATTTGCTTCATCCCAAAAAAGAAGATTCCAAGACCACCAAGAAGGGTGTAAATGATTTTAAAAGTATCCATAGCTATCGCTCTCCAGATATTAACAGGTTGTATGTTCGTTTTTGTGAGCTTATAGCATCTAAATATATGATTTGAAATAACTTTGAACTAATAACTAAGTTAAGATTGTGTTAGGTTTCGCTATGAATCAAAAAAGTGAATTTTTTTCTCTTTTTTCTACATTTCCATGACAATTTACCATTACTTATGGAATAAGATACAGCTATGTTAGAACAGTTAGTGTTAAACAATTTTTATAGTGGCTTTGACCATGATTTGGACTCTCATGCGCACCACTTTGTGCTTGAGACTTGTCAGCGTACTTTAATTCTAAGTCGTAACGATAATAAACTACAAGATAAAAATGAAGAAGGACAAGAAACTCTTCTTGGATTAGAGGCCTACTCTTTTCTACTCGAAGTTATCTGTGGCCTTCAAAGTAAACTTGTTGGTGAGAATGAAATTGTCTCTCAGTTCAAAGATGCTTATCAAAAATATGTATCTTCAGATCAAAAAGACTCTCAGCTTTTAGTTATTATTGAGAAACTTTTTAAAGACGCTAAAGAAATTAGAACTAACTACCTTTTAGGTTTAACTCAAAAGACCTACTCTTCAATTGCAAGAAAGCATATTATTAATAAACACGATGCTGACTCAGTTCTCATCTTAGGCTCTGGCCAACTTGCAGAAGACTTAATAAATCAATTCAAGAAAAAAACGACTGTTTTTATAAGTGCTAGAAATACTGAAAAAGTTCAAAAACTTGCAAGAGTTCACAATGTTGAAATTATCCCTTGGGGATATCATGCGAATCTACTTAAGTTTCCTTATATAGCAAACTCAATTGGATTTAAGGGTGTTCTTTTTAATGAAGATTTTTTCTCAGATTGGAACCAAAGACATGACAAAAAATTGTTTGTCGATCTAGGTTCTCCCTCTGCTGTTCAAACATCAATGAACTACGAGCAAGGTGTTATGAAGCTTGAGCATGTATTTCAAGAAGGCGCGATTCACGAGACACAGAAATTAAATCAAATCGACAAAGCCAGGACGGCAATGAAATCAATTGCTGAAAAAAGACAGAAAGTTTTTGCCAAGAAGAAACTTCAAAAACAGTCTTTTATAAAGGAAAACCTGGGAAGCTATGCGAACATTTAAAATTGGAACTAGAGGCAGCCTATTGGCCGTAACTCAATGTACTTTGATTGCTCAAGAGATGAGTAAAAAAACAGGTGCAAACTTTGAGCTTGTAAAAATAAAGACTCAAGGTGACCTTCAAACAGAAAAACCTTTGTGGCAACTAGATGGAAAAGATTTTTTCACAAAAGAGCTCGATACTGCTCTATTAAAAAATCAAGTTGACCTTGTTGTTCATTCCTACAAAGACCTTGGAAGCGATAGACCAGAGGGTATCTCTCTAGCAACAATCACAGAAAGAAAATACGCAAATGATATATTACTTATAAAAAAAGAAACAATAAAAAAAATCCCAACACTTGAAACCTTTAACGTTGGAACAAGCTCTCCAAGAAGAATTGTTAACACAGAAAAAAGTCTAGCTGATTTTCTTCCAGGAAGAACTGAGAAGCTAGAAGTTAAGTGCTCAATGCTTAGAGGTAATGTAAACACTCGTATTCAAAAGCTTCAAGATGGAAACTATGATGCCATTATTCTTGCCCTTGCGGGACTAGAAAGACTTGCAAATAAAGAAGAGAGTTTAAAAGAGCTAAAAACTCTTTTAGATGGTCTCGACTTTATGATTATGCCGCAAAATGTATTTCCAAGTTCTGCCTCTCAAGGCGCTCTTGCAATTGAATACAATTCAAACAATAAAGACGAAGAACTTCTAAGTGTTTTAAAAAGTGTTCACTGTGAAAAAACGGCAAAAGAAGTTGCAAAAGAAAGAGAATTATTTCAAACCTATGGTGGTGGCTGTCACCTAGCTGTTGGCATTCACACCTTTTCGCACAAAGACCTTTTAATCAGTATTGAAAAAGGTGAATACGACAATAAAGAAATTCATAACACGACCTTCACTGGTGCAAATTTTGATCCCTCTAAATACTCGAACACATTTCTATCTTTAGGTGACGCTGATAAACTAATAAGTAAAAAGCTACTTAGTCCAAAACTTCTAGATAATAAGCAGTACTTTATTACTTCAAGGTACTGTATCGCTCCAACAGAATCATTAAAGAGTTCGACATTTTGGGCAAGCGGAACAAGTACAATGAAAGCACTTGTAAAGTCTGGAAGATGGGTTTCTGGAAGTGCAGATAGCCTTGGTCACGAAAGGATCAAAGAGTTTATCAACTCTGCCGCTGTTCAAATTATGACTGGATCAAAAGAAGTACTTGTTCTAAGTCACGATAAAGCAAGTTCTCCAATAGGAGAAACGATTGGCTGTTACCAAAGAACTCTAACTGAAGAGAAACAAGATCTTTCAAAATACGATAGTTTTTATTGGCCAAGTTTTTTTCAATACGAAAGTTATGTTAATGCTTATCCTCAGATAAAAGATAAAGCTCATTTCTGTGGAATTGGGAAAACATACGATCAATTCTTAAGTAAGAAGATTGCTGTAAATCCGATTCCAAACATGCAGTGGTTAAAGAAACACTTCAAAACAAACTAAAAGATTAAAGGATATATAATGAACTCAGACCAATTATTTGAAAAATCACTTCAATACGTTCCAGGTGGTGTACACTCACCTGTTAGATCTTTTAAAGGTCTTCACCAAACTCCACGTTTTATGAACCGTGCAAATGGAGCCTATATAATTGATGAAGAAGAAAAAGAATATATTGATTTTTGCATGAGTTTTGGGCCACTAATACTTGGTCATAAAAATGAGCATGTTCAACAAAAAGTAATTGAAGCAATATCTAGAGGATGGAGCTACGGTGCATGTGAAAAGTATTCGTTAGAACTTGCTGAGTTTCTAATCAATAAAATACCTCATATAGAGCAAATTAGATTCGTAAACTCTGGAACTGAAGCCGTAATGACAGCTGTTAGACTTGCTCGTGGATATACGGGGAAAAGTAAAATTATAAAATTTAATGGATGCTACCACGGCCACCTTGATGGAATGTTAATTAAAGCAGGCTCAGGGTTAGCAGGAGAAGCAGATTCAACAAGTGCAGGAGTTACAAAGCAGATGGCCCAGGACACTTTGATTTGTGAACTCGGAGATATTGAGGCTGTAAAAGAAATCTTTGCAACTCATAAAGATGATATTGCTGCCATTTTCATTGAGCCTCTGCCAGCAAATAACGGTCTTCTTCCACAAGATAAAGAATTTATATCAAGCCTTAGAGAAATATGTGACAAGCATAATTCACTACTTGTTTTTGATGAAGTTATCTCTGGATTTAGAGTGAGCTTTGAAGGTATGGCAAAAGATCTACAAATAAAGCCGGATATGGTTACATACGGTAAAATCATTGGTGGCGGTTTTCCTGTTGGTGCAGTAGCTGCTAGCAGAGACATCATGGAAAACCTTGCTCCAGTTGGAAATGTTTATCAAGCTGGAACACTTAGTGCAAACCCAGTTGCTATGGCCGCTGGCCTAGCAAATCTTGAACAACTTACCGATTCGTTCTACTCAGATTTAGAAGCGAAATCGAATGCGATTGTTACTACTTTTAATGATTGGCTTTCTCAATCTGAATTCAGTGATTTTAAAATAGTTCAATATAAGTCTCTATTTTGGCTTGTTCCTAGCTCTGAAAGAATCATAACGCCAACTCAAATCCCAACAAATCTAGCAGATAAGTTTTATCATCTATTTAAAAATGTATCTGA
>CAKZJW010000074.1 GCA_937120495.1 uncultured Oligoflexia bacterium | reverse complement strand
ATAAATAAGATATTTTTCATAAGGATATTTTTAATGAATAAGAGCCTTTTAACAAACCTTTTCTCACTTTTTTTAATAGCAATTAGTTTTGTGACACCTATATATAGCAGTGAGCTGCGCACCATGGGCCTATATTCCTTCTCTGGAGCAATTACAAACTGGCTTGCAATACATATGCTATTTGAAAAGATTCCCTTTCTCTATGGCTCTGGGATTATCACAGAGAGATTTGAGGACTTTAAACAGGGCATTAATGAGCTTGTTATGACGCAGTTCTTTACAAAAGATAACTTAAATCGATTTTTAAGTGAACAAAACACCAGCCCAATAAACACTGATATTCTAATAAGTGCCATCGACTTTGATGATGTTTTTATAAAACTTAAAGGTGCCATTTTAGATTCTCCCTTTGGAGGAATGTTAAATATGTTTGGCGGAGAGCAAGCGCTTGAACCACTAAAGCCACAGTTTGAAGAAAAGTTCAAAGAGATTATTGTTGATATCTCAAAATCAGAAAAGTTTCAAAACTCGCTAAGTAAATCTAGTATGAGTGAAACTCTTTTAGAAAAGATTGAAATTATTGTTCGAGAAAGATTAAGTGAACTCACACCTCAAATGGTTAAAGAAATCATTCAAAAGATGATCAAAGAACATCTAGGTTGGCTAGTTGTTTGGGGTGGAGTATTTGGAGCTCTAATTGGTTTTGTTACAACATTCTTTTAGTAAAATAAATTAAGTTTTTAGTTTTTCTTTCATCAAAGTTTCTTTGTTTAAATATTCTGATTGAGGCAAAGTTCTCTACATCAACAGTTGCGACTATTTGTACAACCTCTTCTAATTTACCGAATACATTTAGAATATAATCGACAGCTTCAGAAGCGTAGCCTCTGTTCCAATGATTTTTCTTTATCATAAATCCAATTTCATACTCGCCAGTTATTTTTTCATTATTTATTAGCATCAACCAACCAACAATAAGACTCTTATCCTCAATAGCCCAATATCCTGAATGCGATGAAGCTGGAGGTAGCAGTAATTTACTAAACCTCTTTAATGATTCTTCTCTAGTTTGCGCTTTTCCCGGCCCGGTAAATCTCATTATCTCAACGTCTGACTCCATCTCATAGACATCACTAAAGTCTTCTTCGATAAAACGTCGTAATTTTATTCTGTTCATTTTCACTCTTAATTATTCTAAAGTTTTATTTAAAATCATAACTACGACTTTTTCTCAGTAGCTCTAATTTAAAATCTTATGATAATATATTTGAAAAAGCGAAGGTATATAGATGAAAACAATTTTACTTGTTGATGATGAAGAAACCCTAAGAGAAATTATTGCAATGCAACTGGAAGATGATGGCTATAATATCCTTCAGGCAGGAAGTGGTAATGATGCTTTTGAAATTGTTAAAAAGAATGAGATTGATTTAATTATATCCGATATGCGAATGCCAAATGGTTCAGGAGAAGATCTTCTTAAAAGTCTGAACAATCTTGATAAAAAACCTCCATTCATTCTAGTTACTGGGTTTAGCGAGCTTACCAAGGACGACGCCATCAAACTTGGAGCTCATGATATGTTATCTAAGCCAATTGACTTTGATGAACTTGAGTCTCATATAGAAAAACTCTTAGCATAGTTGACTGACTGTTGAACTCAACTTTAGTTTAATAGAACATATTTCTCTCTATATATATACGCTCGTGCACTAGATAATAAACAAGCAATTATATTAGTATAGGGGAATATATGAAACACTTACTTTATCTAGGTTTTTTAACACTATTAATAGCATCATGCTCATCAACTAACGATAGGTCATATGCCTCAAAAGACTCCAATAATCCCATAGAAGTTTATATGTCTCCCACTCAAGGTAAAGAAGCCTTTGAGAAAATGTACAATATGATAAAGACGGCTAAAAAAGAAGTTAGTGTTACAGTTTATAGCTGGTCGGATACTGCATTTACAAAAGCACTTCGAGAATCATTAAGCCAAAAGAATCCACCTATTGTTCGAGTTGTAATCAAAAAAGATCTGTATGCAAAACAGGTAAAAGCAATTACTGAATTAGAAAAAATGGGAGCAATGTTTAAAAGTGCAAAGATTCAACTTCATGAAAAATTTGTTCTTGTTGATGGTATAAAACTTGTAAACTCATCAGCAAATATGTCTAACGGAGCAAAATATAAATACAGTGAAAACTTTGTTTTCTTTGATGGATTAAAACAGCCCAAAGGAAGCGATATTGCACACACGCTAAATCAATTCAAAAAAGAATTTTCAATAATTTGGAATAGTGCTCACGATATTAAAACTCAAGGAGAGGTAAGATCAGCTGGCCATCTTCAATTTAGTGAGACTGAAACAAAAACAGATAGTGATATTATTTTCTATTCGAGTTCAATGAACTATAAAGTTACGACTCCCAATAAAAGAGATAAGGCTAAAGGATCTACTATTGGCCTAAAACGTATTCCAAATAAGAAAAATCAAATTTGGACTGTTAAGGATGCATTGATAAAAACAATCAGATCAGCGAAGAAGAATATTCTTTTAAATATTAACCACTTTAATATTAGAGAGATCTCTGATGAATTGATTGAAGCTGTCAAAAGAGGGGTTGATGTTAAACTTGCTGTCGATGCACAAGAATTCAAAACCTATATAAACAACAAGGAAATGACACCTCAATTTGTTTCTGACTATGTTGCACTTAAAGGCTCAAAGGCCGAAATTCCTGTTCGAGTGAAGTTCTATAGCTTTGTTCCGCACTTTAGTTCATGGTCCCTAAACCATCACAAATATATTATGATTGATTATGATCAGGACAATCCAGAGCAGACAAAACTACTTACAGGTTCATATAATTACTCCAAA
Source organism: uncultured Oligoflexia bacterium (assembly GCA_937120495.1). Classification (GTDB taxonomy): domain Bacteria; phylum Bdellovibrionota; class Bacteriovoracia; order Bacteriovoracales; family Bacteriovoracaceae; genus CAKZJW01. The sequence goes on along the minus strand of CAKZJW010000074.1, from coordinate 62,564 downwards.
ACAGCTGAACATAGTAAATTTGATAATCAAGTTTTATTTCAAGGTAAAAAGTATGCTGAAGTATTTGATGCTTTCTTTGATGAATTTGATTATCTATGGAAACTTGAAAGAACTAGTGATGACAAACCAAAACAAGCTTCTGTTGATTATTTTTTAAAACCAAAAAAGGGCTTTCTTCCTCTTCATTCAGGAAGATCAGTTTCACTAACATGGAAAGAAGCCAAAAAGCTGAAGCAAGATATAACAAGAGCCTACCCTGATGCAAAAACGTTTTACAAGTTTAAACACTGTTACTTTTTTAACGTAAAAGAGAAAGTATTCTACAATCAAAACAAAAAGACAGTTTGTAAGTAATGCAAGATACACAAAAGCTAAATAGTGCCTGCTTATTTATTTTAACTGTTATAGCAGTTGCTTGTGTACTCTACTTTACAAAAGTAGTTATGGTACCTTTTGTTTTTTCGATTTTTCTCTACCTTACGATTTCACCCGTGATGCACTGGATGCAAGGAAAGTTTAAACTTCCACACTTCGTCTCTCTTGTAATAACCGTTTTACTTTTTTTAGTTACATTTGTTCTATTCACATTACTAACCTCTTCATCAATCGACTCATTTCTAGAAGGAGCTGATCAGTATAAAGACAAGGTAAACGGCGCTGCAAGCTTTATTGAGTTAAAAGCTGAAAGTCTCGGTTTTGACATAAGTGAATATGATATAAGAGGAAAATTAAAATCACTTCCGATTTTTTCATTTCTCAAAAGTCTAACAGGAAGTATGTTAAGTCTTTTTAGTAATACTTTTTTAATTATAATCTTTTCCCTTTTTCTGTTAACAGGAGAAAATATTAGTAAGAGAGAAGTTAAAACTCTCGAGATGATTAAAAGCAGTATTGCAAAATATGTTAGCTCTAAATTATTATTATCAATTATGACTGGTGGTCTCAGCTATATCGTTTATCTGATTGCCGATGTAGATCTTGCAATTATGTTTGCAATGCTAACTTTTCTTTTAAATTTTATCCCAAATATTGGTTCTGTCGTTGCAATGATTTTACCAATACCTGTTTTACTTCTTCAATTTGGTCTTGGTTGGCAAACGCCTTTTGTAATAGTGATTACTGTCTTATTGCAAGCTATTATTGGAAATGTTCTTGAGCCAAAGATGCTTGGGGATAGTATGGATCTTCACCCCGTTACAATTCTTTTATTTTTAACTTTTTGGGGATTTATCTGGGGAATACCTGGGATGTTTTTATCTGTGCCTATTACGGCAACTCTAAAAATTATTTTCAGTAAGATTGAATTAACAAAGCCTGTTGCTGAAATTTTTGCAGGACGATTTAACTAAGATTTCCGAGGGCCTTTTTCATTCTATCCGCTGCTTTTTTTAGTAACTCATCACTTGTCGCATATGATAATCGAATACAGTTCGGGCTTCCAAAAGCACTTCCCGGTGTTGTTGCAACAAGGGCCTCTTCAATTAAGTAAGAGCACATATCTTCAGAATTGCTCACTGTTTTCCCATTAAATGATTTTCCATAAAAGTTAGAAACATCAGGAAAAAGATAAAAAGCTCCTTGAGGAATATTCACTTTCAACCCATTAATTGTTTTTAATAATGAAACCATCAAGTCTCTTCTTTTTAAAAATTCATCTTTCATGTATTGAACTTTTTCGCTTCCAGCTTCTAATGCAGCAACTGCAGCCATTTGAGCAACAGCATTTGCTCCAGATGTAAACTGACCTTGGATTTTACCACAGGCTTTTGCTACTTCTTGAGGAGCTGCAATATAACCTATTCTCCAGCCAGTCATTGCGAAGCCTTTTGATACTCCATTAACGGTAACAACTCTATCTTTAATAGACTCAAAACTTGCAAGGCTTATATTTTTTCCTGAGAAATTTATATATTCATAAATTTCATCAGAGATAATTACGGTATTTGGGTATTTTTCAAAAACACTTACTAAGCCTTGAAGCTCATCCTTTGAGTAAGCTGCGCCTGAGGGATTACAAGGATTACTAAAAAGAAAAGCTTTGGTGTCTTTTGTAATTACATCTTCTAATTGTTCTTTTGTTATTTTAAACTCTGTCTCAATTGAAGTATTAATAACGACAGGTTTTCCTTGAGCAAATTTAACCATTTCAATATAACTAACCCAATATGGTGCAGGTAAAATGACTTCGTCTCCTGGATTTACAAGAGATAACATTAAGTTCATTATCGAATGTTTTGCACCTGTACTTACAACGATTTGATTTTTATTAAACTCAAGACCATTTTCTTTTTTAAACTTTGCAACGATCGCTTCTCGAATTTCATCTAAGCCTGGCACAGGTGTGTAATGAGAGTAATTATCATCGATCGCTTTTTTTGCTGCTGCCTTTACAAAGTCGGGTGTATTGAAATCAGGCTCCCCAAGAGTTAACCCGATAATGTCTTTACCTTGAGCTTTAAGCTCTCTAGCTAAAGCGGCCATTTTCAGGGTTGCTGATTCTTCTAAATTATTTGCTCTATCTGAAATAAAATTCATTACTTCTCCCGTTTAACTTCTATAAAGTAAGTCAGTAAACAAACTTGATTTTTCATCAAAATAATATTTACTCTCCCACAGTTTACTTGAAATATTTGTAAAATGCTTTGTTAAAATATTTCTATAAAATTTTCTCGATCTTCTTATGGCATAGGTATCATTAAAGTCTAGCTCATCTACTTGTCTTTCAAGCTCAATATCCGTTGGCACAGTTAAGTAGAGATACTTAACTCTCTTAGATAAAATCGCTACTATTTCTTCAAGGTCCTTTTTTTCAATATATTGAAAAACAGAATTACAAAGAGCAAGATCAAATCTTTGCTTATTAGTGTCAGCTCTTTTGCACCACTGCTGTATTGACTCGTTATAAAGGTCTAATTTTGTCGAATCTACTGGCTTTAGCTTTCTAGCACGAGCTTTATTATAAGCATAAAGCGAAGGTTCAATTCCGCAAGCTTTGTAAGGAATAAATGTTTTAAGCATTTTTTGAAATAAATAACCGTATCCAAAGCCTAGATCCACGATACTTGAAATATCGATTAACTCTAAATCAAAAAAAGATTTTAAGTATTTTGCATGATCATTGGCATTACCAATTCCATCCATTGTCTTTGGGCTGGAATAATTATAATCCCAGTACTCTTTTTCAAATGTTTTCATTTTTAGTTAAATTTAGCAGATATTGGGCAATGATCACTTACTGAACTATAGCTTGTTCCAAGAGTTGGCTTTCCAACTTCTTGGCACTTTGCTTTTTCACAATGTGAACCAACAGAAACTTCTTTTACCTTTAGTCCAAGAAAATTTCCTGTGTATAAAATATGATCTAGAACCGAAGGACTCTCTAGCCCATCTCCTCTATCATGCCCCGTCCAATAAGATGTACATCCCAGCTGTTCAGAAACAGATGTTAGCTTTGCATGAGAAAGAAGGTTATCAAAATTTCTAAAGTCGATATCTCTATCATCCCAGCCAGTAGTATTCATATCCCCAAGAAGAACGATATTTTTATGTCCCTTTCTTTTAAGGCTAGAAACTAGCGTTTTTAGATATCTGTATTGTTTTTTTCTTTTTTCGTAGCTGCGTTCATTTCCACCAGCTTTTAAGTGAAGTACAACTGCGGTAAATTTCTTCTTTGTTTTATTAACTTTAAAATGACCAATTAAAGCGGGTCTTAATGAATAACAACCATTAGTCATTACTCCATCAATTGCAGCAACTTGATTGTCTTCTTCGAGCTTTTCAAGTGTTAAAGTTGAAGGGTTGTACATGAGGCCAATATTTTGTTTTCCTCCGCCACCGCAAGCAGATAATTCTAATTTATAGTTTGGAAATTCATTTCTAACAAAAGCGTGAAATCCGTTATTATCATAAATTTCTTGAGTCGCAATAAGATCAGACTTTAGTGATGAAATAATTGATTTCAAATGAGTCTTATTCGTCTTGTTACTTGATTTCCCAAAATTTCGAATATTGTATGATGAGATTTTTACACTTGCTGAAACTGAGAATGACAGCACTAATAAAGATAGCAGAATTCTTTTCACTTAAACCTTCCTTGATTTATTTATTTTTTTCGTCCATTCCTGAAAAAAACTACTTATATGAAATCGCGCTCGTGGCTATTTGTAAATGTTTTTAACTAAATATTTGTTAAGCTTGAGTTAAGAATTAACGACCCAGCGTTCTAAATTCTTCATTCGTCTCAGGGTTAACTAATACGTCTCTATTTTTATAAATTCGAGGTGTAGAATATAGTAATTTTAATGCCTTAGACTTTGGCATTATCTTATATCTTTCCGGATACATCTCTTTTAATTTCTCACTTACAAGCTTGGCTTTACCCATTGGCATATTAGGGAATAGATGATGCTCTGTGTGGTATCCAAAATTCATATTAACAAATTCCGAGATCGGATTGTTTGTTACAGTAAGTGAGTTCATAAGAGGATCGTTTATCTTCGTGTATGGGCTCAGGTTGTGATTTGTAGAGATATAACTCATTACCGTATAGTTTTGAATCATAAATGGAATAAGTCCTAACCAGATCCAATTTTCAACGCCAATAAAACTCATATAGAGCATTGCGACAATTAATGTAAACGTAAACTCAATTGTTACTTTTTTGTGATTCATTTTTTCCCACATCTTCAAACCAAATCTCATATAAACTTGGTTTAATACTGCCTGAAATGAAAACCACCAAAAAAAGTACAAATAACTTCTTTTGTGACCAGATCCTGGAGTATATGGGAAGGCCCATTTCATAAACTTGCTTCTTTTCCAAATCATCTTTGTTGGGAATGCATCCGGGTCCTTATAAAGCAGCTGTGTATTTCCGTGGTGAAGATTATTGTGCCAAAATCTCCAATAAGTTGGTGAGATTAAAAATGGAGCAAAAGTAAAAAATCCTAAGAAATCCTGAAGTTTTTTACCCTTAACTATCGCCCCATGAATTATTTCATGACCAAGAAAAGTTCCACCCGCAATGAAGGTTCCCATTACTAGGGACAATGCAAGTTTTACAAAGAAGTGTAGTTCATAATTTTTAAATAAGTAAACAATAGCGGCAGCAACACCGTAGAACAAAACTCCATATAGAAGTCTCAGAGGTTGTCTTTTAAAAATCTCTTTCGGTAATTCTTTAGATACAGTTCTGTTGTAATGACCTAGAGATAGTAACTCTTCTTGCGCTGTTGTTTCAGTATTTTCCACTTGAAAACTCTCCCAAATAAATTAATTATAAGAATTTTTATCAAATTTGGAATTACAAGTCACTGCCATTTAAGAGTTTGAAGTTTCTTTTTAAATAATATTCCTAAAAATAGTGCTACTAAAGTTAAAGATACAGCGAGTCCTATCCAAAGGCCCTTAGCCTGCATATCTTGGAAATACGCCAAGTAAATCCCAAACGGAACACCGCACAACCAATACCCGGCCAATATGCCCATAAATGGCTCTTTTGTCATTGCAAGCCCTCGAAGAATACCATTTAGTGTTATTTGTAATCCATCAGCTAATTGAAAAAGAGCAACAACGATAAGAATTGAAACTCCAGCTTTAATCACAAGAGGATCTGAACTTAAAAAATTCATAATAAGTTCGGGGAAAAGGATATAAGTTAGAGCAGAAAGACTCATAAAACATGTGCTCATAAAAATTGCAGAAAAAGCATAGTCCCGAACTCCTTGGATATTCTTTTCACCAAAAGAAGCCCCAACTTTAACACCTACTGCACTAGAAATAGATAAAGGGATCATAAATGTAACGGAAGCCACTGTTAGGATTAAAGTATTTGTCGCGGATAGAACAACCCCCATACCTCCAACAAGAACGCTAACTAAGCAAAATGCGAGAACTTCTATAAAAAACATCGAGGCAATTGGTAAACTAAACTTAAACATATACGAAATATCTTTAAAGCATACTTTTGATCTTTTAATATATTTTAAACTATAAATAATACTCGCAATTGCTAAAAGAACTCTAATCGCAACACTAGCAATAGCAAGTCCATCAAATCCTAGGCCCGCAAAATCATTCACTCCAAAAACAAGTAAATAATTAAGAGCTAAGTTTACAAAGACAGCAAGAATTGAAATTAAATTTGCAAAAAACACATCTTCAAAAGACTGAAGAAATTCTTTTACGGCCTGTGCAATATAAGCAAAAGGAAACGACCATGCCACAACGGCAATATATCGTTGAACATATTCAAGCATCTCTTTATCAATACCTAGATATGGAATAAAGAAGTTAAAACCTAAAGTTAAAAAAGTTAATAAAAATCCGGCTATCGTGGCAAATATAATTGAGTTTAAAAACTGCTTTTCAACATTTTTCCCTTCTCCTCTTCTTATAGCTAGTGCAGGAGAGATACCTGACATCAGCCCTACTCCAAAAAGAAAGATAGGATTAAAAAATCCCGTTGCAACGCCAATCGCACCAACAGATAATGTCGAGTGACTTGAGGCCACATACATATCTCCAGCACTAATAAGCATTATACCAAGTTGACCAAGAATTATTGGAATAGAGAATTGAGTTAATTCTTTTATTGAATGAAGTTTAAATACTCTAATCATTCATTACATTTTTCGTATTGATTATACAGATAAAGATTATCCTCTTTCATATAATCTTTAACTTTATTATAGAGTTCTTGGTTTTTATAAAGAGACCCAAGCATTGAACAAAAAAGAGCTTTGCTTAATTGATCGACAACTTCTCCATTTTCATTTGATTGCAGCTGGCTTACTACTGGATCTTTTGGCTTCCAAGAAGTTACGTTATATTTCGTATCCCATGGCCATCCAAAAATATGTTCTTCATAATAGATTATTACTTGCTTACCTTCGTAACCATAGAGCTCATCACCTAGATCATTATTTCGAACTGAAAAGTTTGAAGTTAGTTTATCTCCACTCCCTTCATCAATTGTTCCTTCCCAAGTTCTAAAGATTTTTCCTTTCTTAGATATTTTGGTTAGATTACCAACTCTTTTACCTGTTGATATGGCAAAGTCCCAAAGTATGAATTTCGCAGCAAAGCCAACTGTAATTAACACAATTGGAACAAGAAGCTTTATTTTCCATGATTTCATTTATTATCCCGCTATACTCACATTTGAGAATCTAATTCTTGGAGAAAAGAATCCCTTATCTCCAGTTGAATAGATTTTGTCACCAATTGCGCCTATATTCAATAACATCTTATGAAAATTTCCAGCAACAGTTATCCCTTTAACAGGCTGGACTCTCTTACCGTCTCTACATAGGTAACCGGAAGCTCCAAACGAGAATTCACCAGAGATTGAATTCGCTCCAGAGTGTACACCTTGCAAAGAATGAATCTCTAAGTATTCACCATCAGTTATTGAGCTATCAGATGTTTTTCCAAGACCAACGACTTTTGTAGTTCCACCGACTCCCATTGCACTTTTTGGTCCTCGAGAAGCATGCCCTGTAGTTTTCGTTTTAAAGAAGTTCGCTGTAGCCGTATTGTGATAGAAGTTTTTTAATACTCCGTTCTCAATCAAACAAAGATCATTGCGCTTTACACCCTCACTATCAAATTCATATTTAAAAAATGAATCATTAAAGTTTGGAATATCCGCTACACTAAATTCACTCATAGCTACAGACTGGCCTAACTTATCAGCAAATGGATTAACTTTTTCTATTGCCGCTTTTGCCGAAAAGATATTTGAAAAGCATCCAAACACTGTTGCAAACGCATCTTGAGTAAAAAGAATATCATAACTTCCTGTTGCAACGGACTTTGCTCCAAGCCAATTCGAAGCATGTAATAAACTCTCATCAACACAGTCTTTTAAATCTAGATTTTGAAATTCTCTCGCTATCGAGCTGTGGTAATGCATAGAATTTTCAGCCCCCTCATTAATTAGAGCAGATGTATAACAACTTAGATAAAACTCATTATCAAATCCAAAAGTGCCAAGACTATTTAGATAATAACTTTCAGACTCCGATTCTGAAAATCCATTATAAGGAACTGCTTGAACTCTTTTATCTTTTTTCTTAACTTCATCTTCAAGTTTTAAACAAAAATCAATTTTGTTCTCAACAGAGATATCTTCTTTTTTAAATTTTGTTTTTGAAATTAAATCAGCTGATGATCTAATTGAAATAGTTTGATTCTCATCTGCATCTGTATTTTTAGCATTCTCTAGAGCTGCCTTTGCAGCAAATTCTAGAGCGTCATCATCTAAAGCCTCAGTGTATGACAACCCAACCTTTCCATCTTTTATAACTCGTATCCCAACAACAGAAGACCCTGAAAGTTTATATTTATCAATCTCTCCATTTTGAGCGCTTAAAGAAAACGATGATCCAGTATTTAGGATTGCATCGGAGCTATCAGCACCATTACTAGAAGCGTAATTTATTATTTTTTCTAAACTATTTTTTAATTCATTATTCATGCTTGACCTCCAACAAGGATTTCATCGACTTTAATAGCTGGCTGTCCAACGTTTGCTGGAATACTTCCACTTACTGACCCACACATACCAGTAGACATCTCAAAGTTATTACCAACCATACTTATTCGTTTAAGAACATCCTCACCTTTACCGATTAAAGTTGCTCCTTTAATTGCCTTTTCAATTTTCCCACTTTTAACAAGGTAGCCTTCTTGAACAGAAAAATTAAATTCTCCAGTTCCTGGATTTACTGAGCCTCCACCCATTTTTTTTGCATAGAGACCATCTCCCATACTCGTAAGAAGCTCTTCTAAAGAGAATTTTCCAGGCTCAATAAAAGTATTTCTCATTCGACTTGCCGGAGCAAACTTATAACTTTGTCTTCGACCAGATCCTGTTCTTGGATGACCAGTTTTTATCTCACCAAGCCTATCGCACATAAAGTTTTCAAGCTTTCCATCTTTTATTAGCTGTGTTCTTTGAGTTGGCATTCCTTCATCATCAATTGATAACGATCCCCACTCTCCATCAATTGTCCCATCATCAACAGCACTTAGTGCTTCATGGGCAACTTGCTCACCTTTTTTATCCCACATAACACTTGCTTTTTTCTCAACGCTTGTTGTTTCTAAAAGATGTCCACATGCTTCGTGAAAAATAACTCCACCAAATCCATTATCAATTACAACGGGCATATTACCCGCAGGACACGGATCTGCATCTAAAACAGTAAGTGATTGCTTCGAGATTTCTACTGCTAATTTTTCAAGATTAACCCCCTCAACAAACTCCCATCCACCACGAGCTCCAGGATGAAAACTTCCTGTTGCTTGGTTAGAGCCATCTGATGCAATAGCGGTTGAAGTTAGTCGAATATAAGGCCTTTTCTCTGTTGCGTATAAACCTTCTGAGTCAAAGATCTCAATATTTTGTTCAAACTCCCAAAGGCCAATATTTACTTGGCTTATTTTTTTACTCTCAGCCCTTGTTAATTCATCTAGTTTTTTCATTACAGAAATTTTATGATCTAAAGAAACTTCTTTATCACTATTGACTGCTGCAACTGTTTTATAAGGAGTTTCTTTTGTAAAATCAAAAGTATTTGATTTTGTTATTTGATCTTTTTTATAATGGCCTGCTAGGTTTCGAGTCATGTTAACAAGATCATTTTCATTTTTAGAATTTGTATAAGCATATAAAGCTTTTTCACCAAAAATTAATCTAACACCAATTCCAAAATCAATTCCCGACTTTATGTCTTTAATTGATTGAGATCTATACCCTAATGTTTGTGTTGTAGTTCTTTCTACAAACACATCACAGAAACTCGCTCCACATTCTAGTGCTGCTTGAATAACACTATTTGCAACTTTTTTATCTAACACTTACGCTCCTTAGTATCTTGATTATTTGCAAAATTAAATAATCGACTTATTATAGCTTAAATATAATATCTCGCATGACGACGGGGACAAAACCCGACAAAAAAGGAATAGTATGAAGTATAAAAATATTGGAGTAATGTGCGGTTCAAGTGAAGTTTGTGACTCCAAATTTTTAGATATGGCCTATCAACTAGGTGAAGTTCTAGGAAATGCCAAGCATAGCGTTCTTTATGGTGGTGGAGCAAAAGGCCTAATGAGACGAGTAGCCGATGGAGCACTTAAAACTGGTGCAACTGTTGATGGATATATTCCCCAGATGATGATTGAAGTTGAATGGCAACACACTGGCCTTTCTAATCTTATAATTACCAAAGATATGGATGAGCGTAAAAATCTCATGATGGATAATGCCGACGCAACAATCTTTTTGCCTGGTGGATCCGGAACAATGGAGGAGCTGTTTGTTTGGATGACAGCTAAAAGACTAGGTCTTCACACCGGACCTCTTATCATCGTAAATTTTGAAGGTTATTATGATCCACTAATAAAACTTTTAGATAATATAGAGAAAGAAAAGTTTCACAGACCTATCCACAAGAACATGTACAGTATTGCAACTGGAGTTGATGATATACTCGAAGTCTTAGATGCAGCACCCACGTGGTCTGCTGATGCAATTAAGGTTGCAGCTGTAAAGTAGACCCAGATATTGACCCGTCTGCTGTTTAAAACTAGAATGATAATATGAAATTAAATAGTAATGCTATTATAAGTAGCGCTGATGGAACATTTACCGCTTACTTAATTAATCAAAATAAAATGTATAAGCTCAACAAAACAGCTTACTTTATACTCAACCTCTTTCAAGAAGGTGATGACCTAACTGAAGATAAAGTTATTGAGCTTTGCCAAAAAGAATTTCAAGAGTTTTCGATCGAAGAAGTTTCATCCTATCTGAGCAACCTTGTGGAGCTAACTCTCCTAGAATAGGTAACTGCCCACATTTTTTGGAATAAACTCAATAAGAAGTAAGGTCCAATTCGTATGATTTCAACAACTTAAACGTAAATATTGAGGAATCTATTTTTTTTTTTAGATAAAATCACTTCATTAATGTAAACTGTTAATAATAAACAAGAGGTTACAATTATGAGCGATAACAAGAAGAATATTAAAAAAGACAAAGAAACTTACTCTAAGCCATTAATCGAGCCAATCTCTATTGAGAACCTTGACTACTTAGAGGAATTTGAATTTTCAGAGCTACTTGTTTACGCTTCTTAGTTTCTCATGTCCGTTTCATTCTCTTTTGTAATCCCATATTACAATTCAAAAAGTACAATAAACGATTGTATAAAAAGTATTACCTCACAAAAATTCAAAGCAAATTTCGAAATAATAATTGTTGATAATAACTCAATTTATAAAGCTCAAGATTTTATTGAAGACCTAAGTTCTTGTATAATCATTGATGAACCTAACCAAGGTAGATCATTTGCAAGAAATGCTGGAGCACAAAGAGCGAAGTATCCCTATATCTGCTTTATAGATTCTGATGTCGTACTTTCTAGTGGCTGGACAACTGCTGCTGAGAACTTTATTTCAAAAACTCACTTTGATGCTTACGAATGTTCTGTTCAAAATGTTGACCGATCTGACAAACAGACATTCCTTGGTATTTATAGAGATCTATTCAGAGGGGGGAGATACAATATAGAGGATCATACCGTAAGAAAGTTTCCTGTAATCAACTCTGCATGTTGCATCTATAAGCGCTCAAGTTTTTTAGAGATAGAGGGCTTTGATCCAGAACTGAACTGGTTTGAAGATGCTGACCTTTCCAAAAGAATGTTTCTCTGTGGTGGAAACTTATCTATAATCCCTTATGCTGAATGTCAGTGTTATTTTGATGGTGGCTTATGGGACTATATCAAGCGAAAATACAGAGCAGGCAGACTTGGGATTTTATATCTCACAAAGTGGGAAAAAGAATTAGAGTCTCCCGCGAAAATACTATGGGATGTTTTAAAGAAATTTGTATCACCTTTTGAACGAGCAATTGACATGCCTATTAATAATAAAAGAAGATTAATTATATTTCATCGATTTCTTTTACTTGTAAATTTCATTGGTCATCTTTTCTCAAGAATCCAACGCATTAAACACAGTAAAGGTTTAAATATCACACAAATTCAACATCAATCTAAATTGATAAATCCAGAGTTTAATTTGGTTCTGACGAGAACAAACGCAATAATAAAACAGCTTGAAACAAGTAAGATGTTTATAAAGAAAACTAAAATAATGAATGATCTTCAAACGAATTCTCCCTTTGCAAAAGAAGACTACTTCTTATTGAGAGAAGATTATGAAAATTAAAAATTATGTATCTAGTTTTCTAAATATTCCAAAAGAGGTAAGAGAGGCATCAAACCTACAAGTTAAAGATGACTTAGAAAAAATCAAACGAGCTGTTGTTACGGTTGCCAATAAACTCTCTTTAAATAACTACGCAATTGTTCTTTTTGGTTCCGTTGTTACAGAAGAGATGATTGTAAACTCTAGTGGTGAATTCATAAGTGACTTAGATATTATTATTGTCTTCACTCCAGACGAAGAGCAAGATCACTTTCACATAAAAAAAATCCTTTTAGAGAAACTTGCCCTTATTAAAACAAAAATAACATTAGAGTATTCAACCTTAACTTTCGACCGTTTTTTGAAAATATATAATAGAGGTATGATTCTCTCATATAGAAAACTTTTTTTTCATAGTTCTCCAAACTTCAAAGAACCTGAACAAGTTCAAGAATGCCAATCAAACACTCAAGTATGGCAAAATATTTTATTACTAACTCCCCCCAATGAAAACAACACTAAAGTTGTATATCGCTCAAATATCAAAATATTAAAAAGATTCATTGAACACCTAAATTCAGACTATTGGAAGATCTCAACAAAACTAAATTACTTGATAGAGAAAAGTCTTTTTTCTGAAATTGAAAAAGAACAAATTATTGACTTTATAAAGAAGGAAAACAACCAAACTGCCTCCAAACAAGATGCCGTCAATTTATACGAATTTACACGAGATTTAATTTCCAAAGAAATTGATAACATTGAATCGAATATAAAAAAGAAGGATTTCCATGAATGGGAAGTCTATATTTATACCGTTTATATTCATATTATTTTCAATATGGATGCAAACAAAGAAGAAGTCATAAATTATGTTTTAGAGAAGATTCAAAGACTGCCTTCTTTTGAAAAAAAACTACAATTCAACGATGAAGACACATATTACTCTATACTAAATAAAGTCACAGATTACTTTTGGCAAATACCTTTGTTTGTGAAAAGCAATATTTCAATAATTGAATTCTCTACGAAAGAGGCTAAGATAAAATTCGATGTATCAAACTATAATGAGAGTCATCAAAATTTTTCCCTACAACATTTTTTAGAAACGTATAAAGGAAAGATTATAAAAGTAGAAATTCTCGCAGAAACGAAAGAATTCAACGCGACCAAGTTAGTTACCCACCTCGCAAAAGAGAAGATTCCAATTCATACGTCTAACTGTTCCTTAGGTCCTGGAATTAATAATAAATTTTGGGTATCTTCTATTTAAAAATGCAAAAGATTACAGCAGTTCTGATATATATGTTTAGTAACTCTTTCTAAAGTAAGCTCTGTCTCTTTAATTTCTTTTAGATTCCAAACATCATCGGTATTAGCAAGCTCAATCTTATGATTTAGCTGAGAATGGCCCAATTTAGATAATATAGTTTTGAAATGAACTTCTAAAAGCTCCCGAAGTTCTTTTTCAAGTTTATCTAGAGGAACTGAATAGGCTCCTAGCTTAAAAATATAATTAGATTCGAATTTGCTTTTTATCTCATTCAAACTTTTAAAATCAGTCCAATAGGCACAGCTTAACTGTTCAAATGTTTTTAATAAATTAAATAATTTACGGTATGTTATTTTCCCATGAGAAAGAGTTTTAGGATTATCAATATAACGGTTTTTTCTCCACTCTTCTCCCAATTTCAATATCTTTAAGAATACTTTAAACTCTCTATCGAAATCAAAAAAAACATTATTAATAACTTTGGATTCTCCAAATAAAAAACGATCTCTATACTCAAAAGCGATTCGGTTAAGCCTAAAATCTTTTTCAAAGATATTGTTATTTACATTATATTTGCGAAGGATTTTATAATCAACTTTTCTTCCCTCAATAATAGATGGAAAGTCTTCTAGCTCAAAGTCATCTTCAACAACTAATAAAATATCAATATCTGATCCTTGCTGCAAAGAATCAGAAACAAAGCTTCCGAAACAACAACATCCAAGAACTTTTCCAGCTTGGTTTAAACTCAATATAAAATCATTTAAATTCTTTTTTTCCATGAATTATCTCATCAACAATTAAGCCTTTAAGTTTATATAAAAATTAGTATAACGAACATGATAATTTAAAGGTATCTAAATGACTTTTTTGATTTTCTTTATTCAATTTCACCAATTTGCTCACTTATTATACCGTTACTTCAAATTTAATCATTTCATTGCTATATTATATAATTATATCACAATCAGAGGATAAAGATGAAAATCATCATATGCTTATTTAGTTTTCAACTTCTTTGGGCTTTTAAAGTCGAAGCTAAAAACAAATTAAGCTTTCTTCACCTAAACATTCAAAATTTAACAACAGAAGAAATAAATAACCAATCTCCAAAAATTAAAAATTTTATACTTCTTCAAAAAAAATATTCACCTGATATTATCTCGCTCAATGAGGTCCAGTATGATCGAAAAGGTGTCCCTACATCAAAATTTAAAACGAAAGGGGAAAACCTAAATAAAATTAACAAACATCTGTTTCCCAAATATATAGATTCTTTTTTTTCTTATTCTCTTACAGGAAGAAATGCTAAAAAAAACGTATTTGGTAATTATTCAATGATCAAGAATCCTCAACTGGCAGATCAAACAAATTTCGGTAACTTTCCTGGGCAGTATTCGCTTGGGAGTCTAAGCCGATACAAATTTGCAAGTAAAAGAATATACAATGTTAAGATAAAAGACTTTTTTCCATCAATAAGCATTAAGAGCTATAAAAGGCAAAATGGAACGAGCTATCCAGAAAACCTTATGTTATTTGATAAAAATTTTAATCACACTCAGATTGCTATCAATAAAAAAACTATCAATATAATTTTTGCTCACCTAACTCCTGACTTTAATTTTGGAAGTAAACTTCTTATAAATCAACTTCGCAACCACTTACAACTTAAGTTCTTGCGCTGGTTTATTAATAGCGATGGACTATCTAAAGCGAAAAATGGACTCCCCCCTCTACCTCCTGGGTCTTCATATATTATAATTGGAGATTTAAATACAGATCCTTTTTCTAAAACTAAAAGCGCAAAAGAAATGTCTTCTCTACTTAAAGAGACTAAATCAGCGATCACAATCTCGAAGAAAAATGCGACTTTCCCTTCGAAAAAGCTAATTTTAGACTATGCACTTATGAGCAAGGATTTAATTGTTTCAAATGCCAAGGTCATACAGAGCGAAATTTCAGACCATCTTCCAATCTACTTTGAGGTCCTTCTAAAAGACTAATTGTACTCAATAATGTCTAAATTCTTTACACCTATCAAAAACTTTACACATTTCTAGTACCATAACCCTCTGAAATCACTTCTGTTTTTTTGGCACCCAGCTTGTATATATAAATACGTAACCATAGGGGGTAACAAATGAAATCAATATTAACAGCAGTATTCTTTTTAGCAATTACATCTCACGCTTTTTCAGCAGTTGAGTGTCAAACAGCATTCGGAGAAAAATCTTTCACAATAGATAAAACATCTGTTGCTTTTCATTCAAAAAGTGAAAATGGAAGAAGTATATCTTCAACGATTGGGGCCATGTCATCTAAGATGATTCGTGGATTCAGAAAAACAATGTATATCGATGGAAATAAACACATTGTTCATATTGAAAATCAAAATAAGTTTGATGATACAGAAGACTTTTTATCTATAACAAATCCAAAAGGACATAAAATGACTTATCCTTTATCTTGTAAAAACATATAGGATCAGATCAAATAATTTCAAAAAAGCCAGAACGCCCCCCTCGTTTTGGCTTTTTTATTTTGGAGCGTAATAAAGAAGGGTTCCTTCTTTTCCAAAGCATTCTTTTGACTCAAGCAAAAATTCAACTCTATTTGTTGTATGAGATATAAAAGCCACAGGAATTAGAAATTCATCATCCTTTGCCAATATTCCATCTAAAACATTTGCTTCTTCAATTTCTATTTTTTTAAATTCCCAGCCTTTATAATGTAAGCTAATAAGTTTTTCATGAGTCGCCAAAGAGCCATCCTCAATAATACAAATTTGACTAGAATCGAGACCATGCTCTTTCCTATAAGTTTCAGAGTGAATGGCAAGTTTATATACATGCTCTTTTCCTAAAACTTCAGAAATTCGATGACAAACTAGATCGTTGTAGTGATCATCCTCATCTGTTGCCAATAGAAAGTTTGTTTCTAAAAAGTCCATTACACCATCATCAATATCTTTTAAAATTGAGCCAAAATGAATATCGACATCTCTTATTCGCGCCCTTGTTAATTTGTACCAAGAGGTATCAGAAATTTGAACAAGAACACCAAGCTCTTTAAGCTTCATTGCAAGCATCGTGCTCCACGCATTGGCTCCAACAATGATCACTCCATTTTCACCGGAACTCACAAGCTCCATTTTCTTTGAATAAAAATATAAAAAGATACTATGAGAAATAACCGTGCAAATAATCACAAGAAATATTATTGGAAGGATTAACTCTCCTTGAAGATTTCCAAACTCTACAACTTGACTTCCTAGTGCTCCGGCCACAGATGCTGCAACAATTCCTCTTGGCCCATAAAAAGCAATTAAAATTCTCTCTTTAAATTTCATATCCGTTTTAAAGGTTGCAAGAAGAACAGCAATGGGACGAACAACAAAACTAAAAAGAGCGACAAGTAGATAGTGTTTAAATTCTAGCGATGAAAGCATCTCTATCTCTAATGTTGCCGAGATAATGATAAAAACCCCACTTACTGTAAATACAGAAACGGATTCACTAAATTTTTTAACTTCATTAAGTGAAGAAAAATCCGAATTCCCCAGAAGAAGGCCAAACAAAGTAACACTTAATAACCCTGTTCCATGTTGAATCGTTTCTGAAAAAATAAAGAGAGCAATAAGCATTGAAACTAAAAATGGAAGTTTTAAAAATTCAGGGATATGAGCTTTTTTAACTAAGCTTTGCAAAAGAAAAGTTGCACCAAAGCTCAAGACAATCGCAATCACAACTATTTTGATTAATATAAAATATAAAGCACCTGTTGAAGTTGAGCTTTGAGAAAATACAATATATTCAAAAACTAAGATCCCAAGTATTGCACCAATGGGGTCATTAATAATTCCTTCCCATTTTAAATAATTGGCCACCCTCTTCTTCAATTTCATTTGCCTAAGTGTTGGTATGATTACAGTTGGCCCAGTTACAACTAAAATTCCACTTATTAAAAGACTTATGGATAAATCAAGATCAGCAATAAAATAGCAAGCACTGGCGCCAATCATCCAATTAAAAAGTACACTCACTGAGAACAAGCGAATCATTCCACTAGAGTGTTTTTTAAATTCTCTAAACTTTAAAAGAAGACCGCCTTCAAATAAAATTAGGGCCACTCCAAGTTCAACCAAAGGATGTAGTAAATCTTTTAAAATAAGATGTGGTTTTATAACACCAAGCGCTGGCCCGAACAACACTCCGCAAAATGTAAGCAGAATAATAACTGGAACTTTAAATCTCCAGCCAATCCACTGACAGATAAAGCCCAAACTAAATACAATTCCTAACGTTTCCAATATATCTAAGTTCATATTTAAACTATAAACTAAAAGCATCTAACTTGCTTCCCTTTTCCTTTCACATAAGTCATTTAAAATGCTAAAAATTAGAGCTTATTTTATACATTTATAAGGATAAAAATTTATGGAATACAACTTCAATGAGATCGAAACAAAATGGCAAAAATTCTGGCTTGATAATAAGACTTTTAAGTCTGGTTTAGATAAGAGCAAACCAAAATACTATGTTCTAGATATGTTTCCTTACCCTTCAGGGGCAGGACTGCACGTTGGTCATCCAGAAGGATACACAGCAACAGATATAATGGCCCGATACAAAAGAGCTAAAGGTCACAATGTTCTTCATCCAATGGGATGGGATTCATTTGGTCTTCCTGCTGAAAATTATGCCATTAAAACTGGAACACATCCTCAAGCGACAACAGAAAAAAATATAGCAACATTTAAACGCCAACTTCAAATGCTTGGCTTCTCTTATGATTGGGATAGAGAAGTTGCGACAAGTGGTGTTGATTTTTATAAGTGGACTCAGTGGATTTTTGTTCAACTTTATAACAAGGGTCTTGCCTATGAAAGTGAGATGAATGTTAACTGGTGTCCAGAACTTAAAACTGTTCTTGCCAACGAAGAAGTTGTTAACGGAAAAAGTGAAGTCGGAGGGCATCCCGTTATAAGAAAGCCCATGAAGCAGTGGATGTTAAGAATTACAGAATACGCTGATCGCCTTCTAGAAGATTTAGAAGATATGGATTGGCCTGAGTCTGTAAAAGAGATGCAAAGAAATTGGATTGGAAAATCTGTTGGAGCTGAAGTTGATTTTAAAACAGAATCAGGTGAGACGATTACGGTTTTCACAACAAGACCAGATACTCTTTTTGGTGCCACGTATATGGTACTCGCACCTGATCACGAATTAGTTTCTAAAATAACAACTGATGAAAATAAAAAAGCTGTTGAAGACTATGCAACTGCAGCGAGTAGAAAATCAGATCTTGAAAGAACTGAACTCAACAAAGATAAAACTGGTGTTCACACTGGTGCCTATGCAATCAACCCAGTTAATGGCGAAAAAGTTCCGGTATGGATTTCTGATTATGTTTTATCAACTTATGGAACCGGTGCTATTATGGCCGTGCCAGCTCACGACCAAAGAGATTGGGAATTTGCCAAAGAGTTTAACTTAAAAATAACTGCTGTTCTTGAGGGCGGAGATGTTCTCAAAGAAGCATTTACTGATGATGGTAAACATATTAATTCAGACTTTCTAGATGGAATGGGAAAAGAAGAAGCGATTGATAAAATAATTAATTTCCTTCAAGATAAAAACCTTGGAAAGAAAACAATTAATTATAAATTACGAGATTGGTTATTTTCTCGTCAAAGATATTGGGGTGAACCATTCCCACTTTTAAAAGATGTTGAGACTGGAAAAGTTGTAAGATGTCTTGAGCCTCATGAACTTCCAGTTGTTCTTCCAAACGTAGAAAAATACGAGCCATCAGGCACGGGAGAATCACCTTTAGCAACAATTGATGACTGGCTCTATTTCACAGATGAAGTTAGTGGAAAGAAAGTTAGAAGAGAAACAAACACAATGCCTCAGTGGGCTGGATCTTGTTGGTACTACCTGCGCTTTATCGATCCAAGCAATAAAGATAAGCCTTGGGATGAAGACCTAGAGAAATACTGGATGCCTGTTGATTTATATATAGGTGGAATGGAGCATGCGGTAATGCATCTTCTTTACGCACGCTTTTGGCATAAAGTTCTTTTTGACCTTGGACTTGTATCAACCAAAGAGCCCTTTAAAAAACTAGTTAACCAAGGAATGATTCTTGGTCAAGATGGCGAGAAGATGAGTAAGTCTCGTGGGAATGTTATTAATCCAGATTCGATTGTTGAAGAATACGGTGCAGACACTCTACGTCTTTATGAAATGTTTATGGGTCCACTTGAAAAAACTAAGCCTTGGTCAATGAATGGAGTAAAGGGTGTATTTGGTTTTATCTCAAAAGCTTATAAAACTTTTGCCAATAAAGAATATTGGTCAGACACAGAAGATGCAGAAACAACAAAGCTTCTTCATAAGACAATAAAAAAAGTAACAAGTGATATCGAAGAGATGAAGTTTAACACAGCAATCAGCCAGATGATGATTTTTACAAATCACTGTGCCAAAGCTAAATCCTTTAAAAAAGAGACCGCTTCTCTTTTTGCAAGAATTGTTGAGCCATATGCTCCACACGTTGCAGAAGAGCTTTGGTTACTTACTGGTCATGATACAAGTATCAGCGCAACTGAGTGGCCACAATTTGATCCAAGCCTTGCCAAAGACGATATGATCACAATGGCGATTCAGGTAATGGGAAAAACTCGCGCAACAATTGAGGTTGAACCAGATATATCTAAAGATGATTTTTTGGCCAAAGCAAAAGCTGATCCGAAAGTAGCAAAATACTTAGAGGGAAAGACCATTGTAAAAGAAATTTATGTTCCAGGAAAAATCTGTAATTTTGTAGCAAAATAATAAAAGGGGAGCTATTATTTAGCTCCCCTCATATTCTTATTAAATTGTTAAATCAATATATCCATCAAATTTAAAACCAGGATCCTTTTTAATCTCTTGAGAAAGATCTTGATCTAGAGTTGGAATGTTTTTAAATTTATTAATTCCATTAACATTAATTTCAACTTCTTTAGAAAGATTCATCATCTTTGAAGAAAGATAAACTCTTAACGTTTTTACTCCCTCTCCTATTTTTATTGAAATTTTGTTATTTTGAATTTTAGCATCAACATCTATAACTTTTAGTTCTTCTCTAAAGTCTGTTGCTTTTAACCAGAAATAAGTATTTCTTGGTGCAAGATAAAAATCATTTCCATTACTCCACTGATTATTTAAAACCTCATCTCTAAAATAAAGTTTTCCGTGAAGTTCTTTTTGATAAAGATTTCTACTCGACGTTTTAAATAATGATTTTAAAAGCTGAGTATATCTCGTTAATGGATAGTTATGAGATCCATTATAGAACTCCATAGTAAACCCTGATTTTTTTCCATACTTCACTTCCATCTTTTTAATAAAAGCTTCTTGTTGCTTACTTCTAGTAACAAAGACCCCAAAGTGATCACGAAGACCTTGAAGGTGGTGATAAGTCATATTAAAGTATGGACGCATATTTGATTCTGTTAAATTTTTTGAATCTAATCCAGCAGCAACCGGTAAAAAGAATGAATAATCATCTGTAAGCCAGTAACCTGTTCTTGTGATTCCCATACCACCCATTGAGTGCCCAGAAAGAGCGATACCATTTGGATCAAGATCTAAATCTTGTCTAAGAGTTGTATTTAAATCTCTAAGGTAACTAAGCATATGGCTTCCCCAGTTTATACCAGAGCCAGAAGGAAGAACTAATACAACGCCGAGTTTATTAGCAATTTGAATAAGGTCACTTGAGTATGATCTTACTACACTTAATGAACCAGCTCTATCAGAAGTACTTGCTCCTCCACCATGAAGGAAAACAAGAGTTTTAAGTCCTTTTTTTCCTTTTAAAGATTTTGGAATATAATAAAGAACATCGTACTTAAAGCTCACTGGACTATTAATAGGCTTATATTTTATTTGAGCTAATTGCCCATATTTTGTAAATATTTTGTGTTCACCTTTTGTCGATATAACCTTTGGTAATGAAGTAACTTCTAATTCAGTTGATACTTCTGCTTTAGCTGGCTCTACCTTAACTGGATCTACCTTTACTATTTTTTTGCAATCAACAAACGTTTCTTTTTTAAGAGACTTACTATTTAATTTAACAATTACTTTTTTTAATCCTCGATCGAACTTTAATTTAGCCTTAGACTGCTCAGACTTATAAATATTAAAGCCTCTAGATGTTGATTTACTATATCGCAAAGTAAGACTCTTATTATCGCTCATTTTCAAAACTAAATTTGGATTCGAGAGACTAAGATTAATTTTTTTATTACTGTTTTTACAAACATATTCTGATGCACTGAAAGCTCCAACAGAGCTAAGCGCCAAACTGAGTAGTACAAGTTTCTTCATAATTCTCCTAAGGGGTAGTTTAGTTATGGACTTTCTATCACACCGCGCAAATTTTATCCCAAATTACTTTAATCCGTGAAAATTTTCCAATATTATTCACATAATATCGAGCACTTAGATCATTGCTTATTAGGTTATGATTTGATCTAATTGGGCAATAAACTTTACCAAAGGAACAAGAATGCCCCATATAACATCAGCTGAACTGTATCAAAAGGCCTATGACGAGAGCACAAAAAATAAAGACTCTTACTGGAATAGAATTGCTGAAACATTTGAATGGGATACAAAGTGGGATAAAACTCAAAGTGGTGATTTTAATAATCTTGATATCAAATGGTTTGATGGTGGAAAATTAAATATTACAGAAAATTGTCTTGATCGCCACGTAAAAGAACATCCTAACAAAATTGCTATTCACTGGGAACCAAATGATCCAAGCGAAAAAGCAAAAACATTTACTTATAAAGAACTTCTTGAAAACGTTAACCGCTTTGCAAATGTTCTTAAAGATAAAAATGTAAAAAAGGGTGATCGTGTTTGCTTTTATATGTCGATGGTTCCTGAGCTTTTATTTGGTGTCTTAGCTAGTGCAAGAATTGGTGCTATCCACTCAGTTGTATTTGGTGGTTTTTCAGCAAAAGCTCTTGCTGGAAGAATTAATGACTGTGATTGTAAAATAGTTGTCACTTGTGATGAAGCCCCAAGAGGTGAAAAAAAAGTGCAACTAAAAGAGATTACCGATCAAGCTTGTAAGGAAGCGCCTTCTGTTGAAACAGTACTTATCTATAGAAGAACTGGAGTGAAAATAAATATAGAACCAAATAGAGATTTTTATTTGAATGAGCTTATGCAATCAGCTCAACCTGAATGCAAGCCAGAGATTATGAATTCAGAGGATCCTCTTTTTATACTCTATACATCGGGCTCAACAGGAAAACCAAAAGGGCTACAACACTCAATCGCCGGTTATATGCTTTGGGCAAGTGAGACCTTTAAGGAAGTTTTCCAATACGGACAAAATGATATTTTTTGGTGTACGGCTGATATTGGCTGGATAACAGGACATAGTTATATTACGTATGGACCTCTTTTAAATGGGGCAACACAAGTAATGTTTGAAGGTGTTCCAACTTTTCCAACACCATCACGTTTTTGGGATATCGTTGAGAAATATAAAGTCTCACATTTCTATACAGCTCCCACAGCAATTCGTGCACTTGAAGCATGTGATATTAATTGTGTAAAAAAAGCAGACCTCTCTTCTCTAAAAGTTTTAGGAAGTGTTGGAGAACCAATTAATGAAGAAGCTTGGAATTGGTATAATAAAGAAATTGGACAAGAAAAATGTCCAATCGTTGATACTTGGTGGCAAACAGAGACTGGTGGAATTATGATTTCAAATATTGCTGGGGTTACTCCTGCTATTGCCTGTCATGCAACAAATCCCCTTCCAGCAGTTGAGCCGATTTTAGTCGATGACAAAGGTGAAGTTATTAGCGGCAATCCTGCAAAAGGAAACCTTTGCATTAAAAATCCATGGCCTGGAGTTGCTCGTACAATCTATGGCGATCATGAAAGATATAAGCAAACTTACTTTAGCGCTTACCCTGGACTTTATTTTACAGGAGATGGAGCTAAAAGAGATGAGAACGGAAATTATCGAATTACAGGAAGGGTCGACGATGTGATTAATGTCTCAGGCCACAGAATTGGAACAGCAGAAGTTGAAGATGTGATCGATGAACACGAGTCAGTTGTTGAGGCTGCTGTTGTTGGATTCCCACATCCAATTAAAGGGCAAGGAATTTTTGCTTACCTAACTCCAAGTTCAGAAGGTTCAATAAATGAAGATGATCTTTTTATTGAATTAAACAAACTTCTGACTCAAAAGATTGGACCAATTGCTAAGCTTGATAAGATTATTATTACAAATGGTCTTCCAAAAACAAGGTCAGGAAAAATTATGAGAAGAATTTTAAGAAAAATTGCGGCATCTGAGTTTGAGACTCTTGGAGATATTTCAACTTTGTTAAATCCAGAAGTTGTTGAAGAGTTAATTAGTAAATTAAAATAAAAAAGCCCTCATTTAGAGGGCTTCGTATTTTACAGGTTAATTTTTTTACTAAAAGATCTAGATTTTATTTAAAGCAGCTCTTGCGGCAGCTCTAACATCAGTATCAGAGTCATCAAGTGCGCGGATAACAAAAGATCTTGCTTCATAGTTTCTTGTTTCACCTAGAGCAAAAACAGCTTGTTGTCTTTGAACCCAACCACCTTTTCTTGTTAATTTTCCAAGCTTATTGATCATATCGCTACCAATATTCATATAACTTCTACTTGAAGTGATTGATCTAATTGCACTAATTGCTGAAGATCTAACATCGTTATCTGAATCTCCTGCAGCTTTTACAGCAATATCAATTGTTCTAGAAACCTGAGCCGCTCCAAGAACTTCTACAGCCGCCTGACGACCAGTCCATGTTCCATCTTTAATCAAATTAGCGAAGTCTCTTTTGTTTCTTCTTACAACTTGCTTTAAGTCATATGCAGATTTTAATACTCTTAAAGAGTTCTTTGCTGCATTTCTTACGTCACGATCTGAATCAGACATTGCACCTATAAGAGGGATGATTCCTTCTGCTGTATCAACTTTACCAAGAACATCAGCTGCTGCTTGTCTCTTAGTCCAACTTCCACTTCTTAAAGATGGAGCAACTAAAGAAATAATATTCATTGCTTCAAATCTCATGTCCATTAACTGAGGTAATCTACTTAGAGTTCTATTTGCAGCTGCTCTTACGTCGCGATCAGTGTCTCCTGCAGCCTTAACAGCAAGTGCAATTGCACGTGCAGATGGAGTACGAACAAGGTCTTGAACAACAGCTTGTCTTACTCTCCAACCACCACGGCTATAGTCAGCCTCTGCTCTATCAAGCTCATAGTCATAAGAACCTGGGTAGTTATTTCCCGGAGTTGGTGTCGGAGTTGGATCAGGGATATTTACATCAACAATACCAACTAGCTCACAAGTAGCATTAGGATTAAGTCCTCTTCTTTGAGAGAGTCTAAGAGCTTTACTACACTCTTTTCTTGCTTCTCTACAAGCAACTTGCTCAGTAGCACCTTCGCCAATAAATTGGTTAACTAGATTTCCATTTGCTCTTACCATATTAGTCTGGCAAAGCATTGCAAATGATGATGTTGAGATAACAGTTGCTGTGATTGCAACTAGAGATTTAGCATTAATCATAATTTCTCCTATTGTGAGTTTGTTTAGTTTTGTCTCAGGCAAGGTATAGGAAAAATGAATTTTTTATTGATTTAGGCCGCTAAAATGTAGAAAATACAACCGTTGAAACAAAAAAACCGGCAAATTGCCGGTTTTTTGAAACACTTTGTTTTAGTTTTTAGATTCTAAGATCCACAAGCGATACAATCATCTGGATTATCCAAAGAACACATCATAGCGTCTTCTGATGACATATCTTGTGCCGTCGGAGTCTTATCAGTATTTTGAACTGTAAATTTAATTGCATCAGCAGCAGCTTTTGTTCTTAAATAGTACATTCCAGTCTTAAGTCCTGTCTTCCATGCATAAAAGTGCATTGAACTTAATTTACCCATATTAACATCTGTCATATGTATATTTAAAGATTGAGATTGATCAATGAAAGCTCCACGATCAGCGGCCATCTCAAGAACTCTTTTTTGTTTGATTTCCCAAACTGTTTTGTAAAGCTCTTTTAGATTTGCTGGAATTTCTTCAATCGCTTGAACCGAACCATTGTTTTCAATGATTCTATTTTTCATATTATCATTCCAAAGATCAAGTTTAATAAGATCATCAATTAGATACTTATTAACGATTGTGAACTCTCCACTTAAAACTCTTCTTGTATAAATATTAGAAGTAAATGGCTCGATACACTCATTATTTCCTAGGATCTGAGAAGTTGATGCTGTTGGCATTGGTGCAAGTAGAAGAGAGTTTCTCGTTCCATGAAGAGATATCTTTTCTTTTAACTCATCCCAGTTCCAAAGACCTGTAGGCTTAACACCCCACATATCGTACTGAAGGATTCCCTCTGATACTGGAGAACCAGCATAAGATTCATAAGCTCCGTCTCTTTGAGCTAACTCATTTGAAGCTGTTAAACTTGCAAAATAAAGAGTTTCAAAGATTTGCTGATTAAGAAGTTTTGCTTCATCAGACTCAAAAGGCATTCTAAGCATTGCAAATGTATCTGCTAAACCTTGAACACCAATTCCAACTGGACGGTTTTTAAGGTTTGAATACTCAGCCTCTTTAACAGGATAGTAGTTAACATCAATTACTTTATTTAAATTCTTCGTTACTGTTTTTGTAATTTCAAAAAGTTTTTGGAAATCGTATTTTCCATTTTCAACAAATTTAGGAAGTGCAATTGAAGCCAGGTTACAAACAGCAACCTCTTCATCCGAAGTATACTGAATAATTTCCGTACAAAGGTTACTTGATTTAATTGTTCCTAGATTTTTTTGATTTGATTTTTCGTTAGCAGCATCTTTATAAAGCATAAACGGAGAACCAGTTTCAACTTGAGACTCAAGGATTGTATGCCAAAGCTTTCTTGCGCTAACTGTTTCGCGTGCAATTCCATCTTTTTCATATTTTGCATAAAGAGCATTAAACTCTTTTCCATAAGTATCCGCTAAACCTTTTGCTTCATTTGGACAAAATAATGACCACTCAGCATCCGCTTCAACTCTTTCCATAAATAGATCATTGATCCAAAGAGCGTAAAATAAATCTCTTGCTCTCATTTCCTCTTTACCAAAGTTTTTCTTTAGGTCTAAGAAGTCATGAATATCTGCATGCCAAGGCTCAAGGTAAATAGCAAAAGATCCTTTTCTCTTTCCACCACCTTGATCAACATATCTTGCTGTATCATTAAATACTTTTAGCATTGGAACGATACCGTTAGATGTACCGTTTGTTCCTTTTATATAACTTCCCTTCGCTCTAATATCATGGATACTAAGTCCAATTCCACCTGCAGATTGAGAAATAAGTGCACATTGCTTTAACGTATCGTAGATCCCATCAATAGAGTCATCTTTCATAGTTAAAAGAAAGCAAGAACTCATTTGTGCTTTTTTTGTACCAGCATTAAAAAGTGTTGGAGTTGCATGAGTAAACCACTTTTGACTTAACAAGTGATAAGTCTCCATAGCTGATTCAATATCTTCACCGTGAATACCAAGACCAACTCTCATAAGCATATGCTGAGGACGCTCAACAATCTTCCCATCTTTCTTTAAAAGATAAGCTCTCTCTAAAGTTTTAAAACCAAAGTAGTCATATTCAAAATCTCTTGAATAAGCGATTTCAGCTGAGATTCTATCTTTATGCTCTTTTGCTAATTCAATAATTTTTGGATCTAAAGATTCATCTAGAGCCTGAACTGTTTCAAGAAATGAATCACTTGTATTTCTATGAAGATTACTCATAGAGATTCTTGAAGCAAGTCTAGAATAATCAGGGTGAACACTTGAAAGATAAGCTGCAACTTCTGCAGAAAGATTATCTAATTCAACAGTCGTAATCCCATCAAATAAACCTTGAATTGTTTTTTTAGCAACTTCCATTGGATCTACAAAAAAAGTATCTAGACCATAAGTAAGCTTTTGTATTCTGTGTGTAATTTTGTCAAATTGTACGGCTTCTTTTTTACCTGAACGTGTAATAACAAACATGTCTTTATCCTTATTTAAATTTTATTAATTAAAAGTCTGCATCCATTGAGAACTCAAAGTCATTTGAAGTATTAGAAACAGAATTCATAACTCCCGCTTTTTGATACTCAGAAACTCTTTTTTCAAAAAAGTTTGTTTTCCCTTGAAGAGAGATTAACTCCATCCAATCAAATGGGTTCTCTGAACCATAAATAGGATCCATTCCAATTTCTCTAAGCAGTCTATCTGCAACAAACTCAACGTACTCTTTCATAAGATCAGCATTCATTCCGATTAATGAAACAGGTAGAGCTTCAGAGATAAATTCTTGCTCATACTCAACTGCTTCACGAATTAAACCTAATACTTTTTCTTGATTTGGTTTGTCTTGAAGATATGTATAAAGAAGACATGCAAAGTCAGTGTGAAGACCTTCATCTCTAGAAATTAATTCATTAGAGAAAGTTAGACCTGGCATTAGACCACGTTTTTTTAACCAAAAGATTGAACAGAATGAACCAGAGAAAAAGATTCCTTCAATTGCAGCAAATGCTAATAATCTTAGAGCGAAGTCATCTTGACCATAGATCCACTTTAATGCCCAATCAGCTTTTTTCTTAATACATGGAATATTATCTATCGCATGGAATAAGTAATCTTTCTCTTTTGGATCTTTAATATAAGTATCAATTAGAAGACCATAAGTTTCTGCGTGAATATTTTCCATTGCAATTTGAAAACCATAAAAGCTTCTCGCTTCTGGGATTTGAACATCGTTATAAAAACGAAGACAAAGATTTTCATTAACGATTCCGTCACTTGCACTGAAGAACGCTAGAATATGCTTAATATAATGTCTCTCATCATCATTTAATTTATTATTCCAATCATCAAGATCTTGATAAAGATCTATTTCTTCTGCGGTCCAAAAAGAGGCCATTGCCTTTTTGTACATCTCCCAGATGTCATCGTGTTTAATTGGAAATAAAACAAAGCGATCGTTACTTTTATCAAGCAATACTTCTGTGGTCATCCTTCTACCCTCTCTCTAAAGTTCTTATTAGCTATACGCTATATCTTGTGTTGTGTTGTGTTGCTGTAGTCCAAATGGGCTACATATTGTGTAGTAAAAGAATAAGTGTCAAAGTACAGGACGGCCAGTATTTATTTTTTAAAAATTTCTGACATCTGAAAAAGAAAAGTATTTTTAAGAATAATAAGTACTTAATTCATCGCACTTAAATGAAAAGAATTTATTAGTTGAGTAAATTTTATTGTTAATAGATTGCGTCTAAATTTTTTCTGACTACTTTATCTAGTAGCTTGATAAACTCCATCTCATCGGAGTTAACTAAGTCGTGTAAAATCGTGTGATGTTTTAAAAGAAATTTCTTCTGCCCAACTTTAAAAAGCTCAACAGAGTGAGCCCTACATAGACGAATACGCACCTTCTCTGGATGAGTTACAGTATTGTAAAGAAAACCTGTTTCGAGCTCTTCTTGCTCAGTGGTTCTCTCTCCAATATGCTTACAAATTGTACATTCTCTAGTTGTTGCCATTAACAATTCCTTAATAAGTTATTATCGACCCAAATTAAGAAAATATTTAAACTAAATTAAGTTTATCAATGATATCAACAACATAAATAATTTCTATTTGTACTAGAAAATATGGAAATACAAATTTAGCACAGATAAACCTGCACCAGAGAGCACTGGGATAGTCAGATTATCATCAATATTAAAAGAAGATGCTAGCTCAGACAAAGACCCTACAAGGCCCGCTAAACTGGAGAATAAAATTAAATCAAGATCACTCGCTCCAGAATTATAAAGATAAGCTATCGTCAATAATTTACAGACTAAAAAAGCTGCTATTGCCCCTTGAAGAGACTTGTTTGGAAGTATTTTATCTTTGCCATAATTTACTCCAACGAACGAGGCAATCGGATCTGCAAAAACTAAAAACATTATTGATAATACTGCTATTTTTTCTTCAAAAAATAGTATGCTCAACCCTACTCCAAGAGCATAAAAAGGAAGACCAGAGAAGCCGTCTTTTTCAGAACTCCTCATAAGAGGCCCAAGCATTTTTAAAACCAAATTATTTACTCTCTGATTTCTTAGCCTGGCAAAGTCCATCATAAAGCCACCAAGGGCTGCACTTATGGCGAAGTATCCCCAAAAAGAAATTGCTAAGTCTAATTTCATATACAGAAATAAACATGCTGAACCAAAGCTTATATGCCACAGTTTTCTGAGCACGTGCATATCAGTACGCTTTGCAAGTTTTGATACATTTGTATTCATATTAACCTTAGTTCTAAAACCATAGTGATCTTGTCGGATATGTTCATTGAAATCTTTAATTAATATTCTTTTAAATCGGTGAAAACTCTCTATAATAAAGCTATTCATGAATTTAGCAGACGAAATAAATAAAAACAGCTCACTACTTGGAAATGACAGAAACTGTAAAGTTTGGGCCATAGGTGGTGGAAAAGGTGGAGTTGGTAAAAGTTTAGTTACCGCTAATACATCTATATGCCTAGCTCTTATGGGCTATAAGGTAGTTACCGTAGACCTAGATCTTGGTGGAGCAAACATGCACACTTGTCTTGGTATACCTATTCCTGAGAAGACTTTATCTGATTATATTTCTAAAAAAGTTTCAAGCATTAAAGACCTTGTGGTTCCTACACCAATTAAAAACCTAC
The DNA here is from genome assembly GCA_937120495.1 of uncultured Oligoflexia bacterium. Lineage (GTDB taxonomy): Bacteria > Bdellovibrionota > Bacteriovoracia > Bacteriovoracales > Bacteriovoracaceae > CAKZJW01. Next base: position 32,254 of record CAKZJW010000074.1, on the reverse strand, counting down.
AAATAATTAGTGGTGCTCAAGACGATCTTGGGATTGCAAATTTAAAGCAAATGCATAAGAACAAAATACTTTCAAAACTTAATGAGCTTGATGCTGATTATGTTCTTTTAGACTTAGGAGCAGGTACAACTTATAACACGCTAGACTTTTTTATTTCTGCAGATAAGGGGATGCTTGTTATTCTTCCCGAGCCTACTTCTATTGAGAATACATATCGATTCATAAAGTCTGTCTATCACAGAAGATTAAAAATGATTGAAGACTTATTGGATATTCAACCTTTAATCAACCAAGCGATGAACTCAAAAATCTCAACACCTCAAAGTACACCCGTTGATTTAATTAAAAGAGTTATCGATATAAATCCTACAATGGGAATGAAGCTTCAAGCAGAAATTGCGAAGTTCAAACCTAAAATTATAATGAATCAAGTCCGCGGGCAAAATGATATTGATATTGGATTTTCCATTCAAAGTGTTTGTAAAAGATATTTTGGAATTGATATAGATTATGCGGGCTATCTTGATTACGACCCTGCCGTTTGGCAAAGTGTTAAGAAGAGAAAACCACTTCTTATGGAATTTCCAAATTCAAAACTCGTTAATAATTTCGATAAGATTGTACACAAACTAATTCAAATGGATTAAAGATGAATTCAATTAACAATGATAACAAAAACTATTATGACGTTTTAGAAATAACAACGTCTGCGACACTTCAAGAAGTTCATAACGCTTATGTCAGAGCAAAGAATGCCTACTCTGGTGACAGCGCGGCTCTTTATTCTTTAATGACTCAAAATGAATGTGACCTAATTCTTTCACAAATTGAAGAGGCGTACTCGATCTTAGGTGTCCCAGATAAGCGCCTTGAATACGATAAGGTACGCGGGATCAACCAATCGAATACTCCAGATGGCTTTCAAAGAGAAGTTCTTAGTAGGCCTGATTATAAGCCAAGAAACTCTCTTAGTGACCTTATAACAGAAACAACAAACCAAACTTCTTCTACTCAAGACTTTGATCAAAAACAAGAAGAGTTAAGAGAAGAATTTAAATACGCTCAAGAACATTCTGCTAAATCACAAGTTGAAGTTTCTAAGGTTCAAGCTTTTAAAAAGTTTGGCTTAAACTTTGAAAGTGATTCCGCTGTTGAGATGGAAATTGAAAATGCTACTGAATACACAGGTGAATTTCTAAAAAGAATCCGTGAATACAAAAATGTAACAATTGAAAGACTTGCTGATATGACTCGTATTTCAAAAACTTATATTAAAAATATTGAAGCAGATGACTTTGCAAAACTTCCAGCAGATGTATATACAAGAGGTTTTGTTTATCAATATGCTAAAACTTTAAAGTTAAATCCGGACCTTGTAGCAACTAGTTACCTTCATAATATTAGGCAATTAAAATCAGCTACAAACTAAATGACTAAAATCTTTACTATTACAGAAGAAGATATTCAAAATCACAAAAGACTAGATACTTATCTAAGTGAAGCTCTTCCAGATATTAGCCGAAGCTTAATAAGAAAACACTTTGAAAAAGGACTCTTTTCAAGTTCTGCTCAGTTAAACTTAAAAAGAATTCCAGAAGTTGGAACAAAGATTGAATTTGAACAACCTATCGTTCAAGAGACAAACCTTGTTGCTCAAAACATTCCTCTTGAGATTCTTTTTGAGGATGAACATCTTATAATTATTAACAAACAACCGGGCCTTGTTGTTCATCCAGCCCCAGGTAATCCTGATGGAACACTTGTTAATGCCATTCTTCATCACTGTCCCGATCTTTCAGGGATAGGTAATGAAAAAAGACCTGGCATCGTTCACAGACTTGATAAAGGCACTAGCGGAATAATGGTTATTGCTAAAAGCCAAAAATGTCACGAGGGGCTTGTAAATCTTTTTAGCACTCATGATATAGAAAGATACTATGAAGCTATTATCTTAGGAACAAGACTGGAGTCTACTAATACTCTAGAATCCCTTATTGGAAGGTCTCCTCATAATAGATTAAAAATGTCGACGAAAGTTAAAAATGGGAAGCAAGCTATTACACATATGAAGGTTCTAACTTTCTTCGAGCACTTCTCACACGTTGAACTAAAACTTGAAACAGGAAGAACTCACCAAATAAGAGTTCACTTAAGCGAGCTTTCTAATTGTCCTATAATTAATGACCCTCTATACGGAAGAGAAAAAGAAGAAAAGCTTCGCTATACATCTGTAATGAAAAATATGATTAAAGACTATGAGCATCCTTTTTTGCATGCAAAAGTTCTTGGATTCGTTCACCCTATTACCAATGAAAAGCTGCACTTTACCTCTAAGCCTCCTAAAATTTTTCAAGATGTACTACAAACTCTAAATGAAAATAAAAAATGACGCTTTTATTTGATAAGAAACTTCAAACTGGTTATTTTAAAACTTATTCTGATAAACCAGATTTCGAATTAATAAGTTTAAACCAAACTCATAGTGATAATATTTTAACTTATCCACATGATGACTTATCTAAAGAGGCTGATGGGATTATTTTTGATCTTAATGAATCTATTATATTTGCAATAAAAACCGCAGACTGTATGCCTATCGTACTTATTGGGAAAAATCAGGGAGCATTTATTCACGCAGGATGGAGAGGTGTTCACAATCGAATCTGTTTCAATCAAAAAATTAGAAATATAGAGCCCACCTATGCCTTTATTGGCCCTTCAATTCAAAAGAATTCTTTTCAAGTTTCAGCTGACTTTAGAGAGAACTTCCCTAACTCGCAAAACTTTCATGAAAATAATGGGGACCTATTCTTTGATCTTCAAAAAGAGATATCAATGCAACTTCAAGAAACGTATAATGGGATAAACATTGATAATTGTGCAGAGTGTACAATGCAATCAAAACAATATAATAGCTTTAGAAGGGATAAAACAGTTAAAAGAAATTGGAATATATTCTCAATCTAGTATAATAAAATAAAAAAGGTGATCATATGCAAAACAAAAGACTTACTCTAAATGGATTAACTACACCAAATCTGATTTATATTCTTATTTCAGTTGCGATGATGGGTGTTTCCATCTACTTAACAAATCATTTTTATCAAGTTCACTTTCCCACAGGATTAGGTGGTGATTCTCTTTGTTCAATAAATGAGTTCTGGGGATGTGACAAAGCAACTCTTTCAATCTTTGGAAGTATCTTCAATGTTCCAACTGCATTTTTTGGAATCATCATTGGGGCGATGGGATTATTTGGTGCAATTTTTCCAAGTGAAGAATTTGAAAGAACAGCGAAGTTTTTAATCGTATTAAATGCAATTGGTTGTATAATTCTTTTTCTTTATTCAATAATCGCACTTGGCGGGCTTTGTCCGTTCTGTACAGTTTACTATATCCTCTCACTTGTAGCTGCATTCATCTTCTACAAGCACAGTTCTGTTCAGATGATACCTGAAATTAAATTTATAGCTCTTTTTGCAGTTATAACGGTTATCCCTGCTGGATTTATGTCTAATCATTTCAATGAAAAGATGGCAGCACAAAGTAGCTTAAGCAATCAATATGTTTCTCAATTTTATAATCTTGCTCAGCCTGGTGAACCAAATGAAGAGTCTCCATATAAAGTATATCAAAGTACAGAAAACTTTTTAGATGCTCCCGTTAGGATCTCTCTATTTTCAGATTTTCAATGTCCGTTTTGTAAAGTTGTCGCTGAACAGATGGAAGAAATAATCAAAGTCTATAAAGGTAAAGTTAATATTCAGTATATGTTCTATCCACTTGATAGTGCCTGTAATACAAATGTTAAGGGTTCTTTTCATAAGTTCGCTTGTAAAGCGGCTTACCTTTCTGCTTGTGATAAAAAGCAATTTGCAAAAGTGCATGATTTTATTTTTGCAAGACAAGATAAGTTAAGTTTTGAAAACATTGCTAAATGGGAAAAGGATTTTAATCTATCAGGATGCTTTGATAACAAAGATATTCAAGAAGACATTCAAAGAACAATAAGAGCTGGTGATCAATATAGTCTTCAATCAACTCCTACAATGATATTGAATGGTAGAAAACTCGAAGGATCAATCAAGACAGTTTATTTAAAAGCTATAATTGATGAAATCTTAAAAAGATCAAAATAATGCAAATAATTGAAACTCACTGCCATCTTGATTATTTAAAACAACTTCCTCTAGAAGAAATATTAAATAAGTGCAGAGAAGTAAATATTGAAAAGATCATTACAATTGGTGTTGATCCAGAGAACTTAGACAGAGTGATGGAGCTTTCTCATCAAAATGAAATGATTTATTTCTCACAAGGAATTCATCCTCACGATGCAAAGGATGCGACCAACTTTGAGATGCAAAAAATAATTGATCGATCAAGTGATCCTAAAATGGTAGCCGTTGGAGAGATTGGTCTTGATTATCACTATGATAATAGCCCAAGAGATATCCAGACAAAAGTATTTGAAGAGCAATTACAAATCGCCGTTGATAAAAACAAGCCTGTCATCATTCACTCTAGAGACGCTGATGATGACATGATCTCAATCCTTAAAAACTTTGCTCCTAAGCTTAAAAATAATGGTGTTATACACAGCTTCACTTCAACGAAAGCGCTAGCAAAGACGGCCCTAGATGAAGGCTTTTACTTAGGGTTTAATGGAATCATTACATTTAAGAAAGCTGACGAAGTAAGAGAAATCGTAAAGTATGCTCCACTAGATAGGCTTCTAATAGAGACAGATGCTCCATTTCTAACTCCTGTACCCCATAGAGGAAAAGAGAATGCTCCATTTCATCTTCCTCATATTCTAGAGTATATGGCACAGCTTAAAGAAGTTTCAATCAAGGAAGCTGCTGAAGCTTTTTATAAGAATTCAATTAAGCTTTTCTTTAATAATTAAAACTTAATACCTTTAAAAAGTTTCTTCGCTTCATTCTCAAGAGATTTACGTCCCTTTTTCTCTTCTTTTTTCTTTCTCTTATCTATATCTTTTTTGAAAGAATCAAACTGCTTCTTACCTTGGTCAAGTTGAGACTGATATTGTTTTTTAAATCCAGCGAGCTTTGATTCAAACTCTTTTTTAGACCCACCAATAGCTTTATTAATTTCGTTTTCAATTTTCTTTTTAGCTTGTGCTATTTTCTCTTTAATAAGATTGTTAACAGATGATTGAATCGCTTTTGCCAAATTAGTTCTAATATCCCATTTAAGTGATTTAATTTTTCCCTTTGCCGTGGCTTCCATGGATATAGTTTTTGTATCTTTAGCAATTCGAGCTAGAACCTCGGCCATAATTTTATCTTTTGCTCCGTGATCGTATTTAATTTCTTTATAATAGTTTTTCATCTTAAAGTTTAAAACATCATTAATAAAACTAATGTTAGCGACCATATTTCCGCGAGCTTTATCGATAACAAGCTTTGCAGTTTTTGATTTTGACAGAGCTTTGTTATTTACAGGGTAAGAGCCAACTGTAAAGTCCACACTATCACGTGCTTCTGTTCTATGATCAAAAAGTCCTTTAATGACAACGCCAACAAGTCCCTTTGATAAGAAATCACCGTTAATCTTTAAAAGTGTTGGTTTGTTTATAATTCTTTGATTCGTTGTAATATCTAAGATTTCACCTCTGACATCACCCTGATCATTTTTTGAATCAATAACAACCTTTTGAATCCAAATTGGTGGATAGGACTTAGGTATTCCAAATTGGTAATCTCGCCCTTTACCTCTTGCATGTTGAGTGTAATCAGGTTTTTTAGCGATCTTTTCTTCTTTAGTTTTTTTAGGAGGAAGATATTTTTTAATCTTCGCATAGTACCCTTCGGCCATTTCAATTTTTTCTAAAACTTGATTTCCAAAAAGAAGCTTTGCAATTGTTTTTGTATCCATTGAAGGCAGATTCATTCTTTTCTGAACACTGGCCATATCTTCTTTAATCAAGTTCTTAATGCCTTTTTGTCCATTTTGAATAAATTTAATATTTTTATTTACAAGTTTATTAGCTTTTTCAAATTTCCTTTTTGTCTTATCAACATCTTTTCTAAGATCATCAATCTCTTTTAGAACCTTAGGAGCCTTTGCAAGGTTTCCAATATCATTCCACTTGATTTTATTAAAACGTCTCTTCAAAGACTCAAGATCATCCTTATTAGGTAGATCCTTAAACGTTTTTGATATTTCTTTAGAGCGAGAATCAACTTCCAAAGAAAGTTCATCATACCTTTTCTTTGATTTTAGATTATCCTCAACTCTCATTCCTTTAGCGACACCAGATCCAGATAATAAAGCTGCAACATCACCAAGGATATTTCCTTCAAATTCTTTTTTAGTCTTATCAAGAACCTCTTTAGTCGCACTTGCAGCGGCTTCATCTTTAGGAACTACGTATCCTTTAGAAGTTCTTTTTGTTCTAACTCTAATATCTTCAAGTTTTGCTTCATTTATAACAAGTTTTGCTCTTAATATTCCATCCCATAAGGCTTGAAAAGTTAGTTTTCCAATAACAAAATTATTTTGCATTGGTTTGTCTGGATTCGTGAATTCAATATTTGTAACAACTGCCCTTAGGTCTGAAATACTCGTATCAACTGACCCGACGTCTACTTGGGCACCATTTGCTTTTGTTCCAATAAACTCAATCGTTTTTTTGATCGTCATATCTAAGAAGAAGATATTGAACACACTTACTAGCACCACAAACATTATGAAAGGAACTACTGCACCTGTTCTAATTGGTCCTTTTGGCTTTTTATTTATTTTATCTTTATCACTCATTTTTATTCCTGATTTATTTAATAGTCTAAGTCTCTCTTAATTATAAAGAGAATCATATTTCGCATACCATTTATAAAAGCTTGTCGCCTTTACAGCTTTAAAAAATTTACTCTGTTGGAATCTTTCAAAAACGGCAACTCTATATTTAACAATCATTAGCCTCGATAAAAGAAAAACCACTGGTGCAAGGATAAACGATAGAACTAAAGAGCCCATTACAATTGAGTTGTAAAATTTTGTAAAAGGAACAATTGGAAGGTTATACATTATTGAAAATAGTCCATTTAGAGGACTTAATTCTAAAACCACTTGTCCAATAGAATTGAAGACTGGATCAAATACCCAAGCCACAATTGAAAAGAAGAACATTCCTATAAATGCAGCTCCAATTTGTACTCTAAAAAAGAATAAAACAATTATCATTATAACTGTCTGCAAAGAAAAGCTTGGAGCAAACCCTAAGATTAGTCCACATGCAAGGCCAGCTGCGATTTGAGACTCTCCTTTATCTGAATTTAAAAGTTTTAAGAAACCGAATAGCTGCTTAAGTAATAACGTCATTATTCATCTCCTACTTTGAAGTCTTTTAGAAGGCTCCCAAGATTATTTTTTATTTCTTTTTGAGGCTTAGCTTTTTGTTGAGATTCTTTTTTAGGCTTTCTCATTTCTTCTTTTGAGACTTTTTCTGGAAAAAATGGAAGCTCATCTTTGTAAACAATTCGGTCTAAATGTTTTACAAAACCAGACCAGTGTCCTGTTGTATTATCCGTTCTCTTTACTGTTTCAAAAGAATGCATCTTTGAGTCCATTAGATCAATTAAATGAACAAGCATTGCCTCTGATGTTTGAGGTATTTTAGGCGAACCATATTCATATTCTCCATGGTGAGAAAGCATTATATGCTTAAGGTGAAGTTTAACTGAATACGGAAAGTCTTTAATTCGATATGCAAATCTATCTATAACTTCTAAAATTTTTACAAGATGGCCCACCAGCTTGCCTTCTTCTGTGTATTCAATATTAAAACCATCCGAGAGTTCATAAATCTTACAAAGATCGTGAAGAATCGTTCCTGCTACGACGTAATTTACATTTACGTTATAGTGAGGCGATAAAGACACCGCAAGTTTTGAACAAGAAAGAATATGCTCAAGTAGTCCAGATCGATATGCATGATGTATTGTTTTACCAGCTTGCCAAATTTTTAGTCTTCTTTGAATCTCTTCATCAGATAGAATATTTTCTAGAAGCTCTTTGATATACGCATCTGTTAAATTGCCAACAATCTCCATAAGCTCTGCGTACATTGTATTTGCATCCACTGGAGCTTTTAAAATAAAGTCCTCTTCATTAATTTTTGAAGTATCGACTGTTTCATATTTTTGCATGATAAATTGTTTTCTACCTTGGAAAAGATTTATTTTTCCCGAGGCTAAGATAAAATCACCTTTTTTAAATGTATCAAAGATTTGCTCAGCATTAACCCAAGATCTTCCTTCAAGGTCTAATTTTCCATCAGTCAGAATAATATTTAGGTACTTTTTCCCATCTTTTGCTTCCTGAGTAGCTATGTATTTTATCAAGAAAACGGATTCTATATTTTCCTTAGGATTCAGATCAGATATTTTTACTCGAGGCAGCGCCATTAACTCTCCTTAGATGAGTCTAAAATTCACAAATTAGGCTAAAAGTGTGTCAGAAAATTCGCTAGAAATCTAGCAAGATAGCGTTAAATAAGTTAAACTCCTTCGTGAAAATTATATCTTTAACTACGCGTAGCGTAAGGCGGTAAACATGAGTACGATCAGACTTGGTATTAATGGCTTTGGTAGAATTGGTAGAACTGTAGTTCGTGAATTTTATAAAAGAAAACAAGAAGGTCTTTATAAGAATATTGAAATCGTTGCTGTAAATAATCCGGGCGATATTAATATGTTTGCAAGACTTCTAAAGTTTGATTCTCTTCATGGTAAATTTCCAGGTGAAGTTTCTGCTGAAGGAAATATGCTTCTTGCCGGTGATATGAAAATGAAATTCTTTGGAGAAAGAAATCCTTCAGATCTACCTTGGTCTGATGAAAAAGTTGATATCGTAATTGATGGAACGGGAATTTTTAAAGACAAAGAAGGACTTGGAAAACACCTTGGTGGAACAGTTAAGAAAGTTATTATGTGTGCTCCAGGACAAGACCTTGATGGTACTTTTGTTTTTGGAATTAATCACGACAAATATGATTCAGCAAACCACCACATTGTTTCAAATGCAAGTTGTACAACGAACTGTCTAGCTCCAGTTGCAAAAGTTCTTAACGATGCTTTTGGAATTGAAAGTGGAATGATGACAACAATTCACGCCTACACAGGTGATCAAAATATTCTAGATGGATCTCATAAGGACCCTAGAAGATCTAGAGCAGCGGCAATGAGTATTATCCCAACAACTACGGGTGCTGCTAAAGCTGTTGGCCTTGTTCTTCCTGAGCTTGCTGGAAAACTTGATGGATACGCAGTAAGAGTTCCTACTCCAGACGTATCAATGGTAGACTTAACAGTTAATCTTAAAAAGAAAGCAACTAAAGAAGAAATTAATAGTGCTATGAAAGAAGCGAGCCTAGGAGCACTTAAAGGTGTTCTTGGATATGAAGAAGAACCTCTTGTATCAGTAGACTTCATGGGGAACCCAAACTCTTCAATCTTTGATCCAGCATTAACAAACGTTATTGATAATACAGCTAAGATTGTTACTTGGTATGATAATGAAGTTGGTTTCTCAAATAGAGTTGTTGATCTAGCATCATTCATGGCTTCTAAGCTTTAAGGAAAAATAATGGCACTTAAATTTATTGATGAAGCTGATATTGATGGTAAAAAAATTCTAGCGCGTTTTGATTTTAACGTTCCTCTAGATAAAGATGATAAATCTAAGATCTCTGACACTAGTCGCATTGATCTTGCTTTAGAAACGATTCAATACCTCCTTGATAATGGCGCGAGCCGACTGACACTTATGAGTCATCATGGAAGACCAAAAGGAAAAGTAAATAAAGACTTTAGCCTAGAGCCTGTTGCTAAATATTTAGCAGATAAGCTTGGGCAAGAAGTTATCCTTGCGGAGTCTGCAGTTGATTCTGGTGTAAAAGAATTACTTACCCTTCCAAAGACAAAAATTGTTCTTCTTGAGAATTTACGTTTTAATCCAGGTGAAGAGTCTAATGATGAAGAGTTTGCTGGTAAGCTTGCTCAGTACGGTGAAGTTTATGTTAATGATGCATTCGGTGCTGCTCACAGAGAACACGCTTCAACTCACATCATTAATAAATATTTTTTAAGTAGAAGCTATGGTGGTTTTTTACTTAAAAAAGAAATCACGGCTCTTGATAAAATTCTTGGAAAACCACAAAAGCCATTTGTTGCAATTGTTGGTGGGGCCAAAGTTAGTGATAAAATTAAAACAATTGAAAAACTTATTGTTACTGTTGATAGTCTAATTATCGGTGGAGCAATGGCCTATCCTTTCTTAAAAGCCAAAGGATTTGAAGTTGGAAGCTCTCTTTGTAGTGATGAAGATATTGTTTTAGCTCAAAGAATTCTAAAAGCAGATAAAGCAAATAAAATTCAACTTCCACAAGATCATATTGTTTCAAATGAGTTTGGTGGCGCACCGACTGAGTGTGATCAAAGAAATATTCCAAGTGATATGATGGGACTAGATATTGGTCCTCTTACACTTGCCTCTTACAGCGCCATAATCAATGAAGCCAATACAATTTTATGGAATGGCCCAATGGGATTATTTGAAAATACAGATTACGCTAAAGGTACGATGGGTGTTGCTAAGGCAATTGCCGATTCAAATGGATACAGTCTTGTTGGTGGTGGAGATTCAGTAAGTGCAGTAAATAAATCTGGATTTGCTAGTGAGTTTTCTCATATATCAACTGGTGGCGGTGCAAGTTTAGAATATATTGAAAAAGGTGAACTTCCAGGAGTGAAAGCCTTGAGATTTGGAGTTTAAAATGGCTAAAACATATATGATTGGTAATTGGAAAATGAATCAGAGTTTAGATGAAATCACTGAATTCTTTTCAAGTATTAAAGGCAAGACGACAAAAGAAGGAAATTTTTGGATCGCGCCTCAACTTATTCATATCGATCGCTGTTTAAATCTTGCACAAGAATCAAATATAAAAATTGGATCTCAAAATGTTTCAAACCAAGACAATGGAGCATTTACTGGTGAAACTGCTGCTGTAAATCTCAAAGAGATGGGCGCACACTTTAGCCTTATTGGTCACTCTGAGAGACGAGCTTATAATTTTGAAACTGATGAATTCATTAATCAAAAAGCCAAGAAGCTTCTAGAAAACGGAATGGTAGCTGTAATATGTGCAGGTGAAACACTTGAACAAAGAGAAGCTGGAAAGACTCTTGAAGTTGTTTTAAATCAATTTAAGTCTGCCCTTTCAGAAATAGAGATAAAAAATGAGGATCAAATTATTCTAGCTTATGAGCCTGTATGGGCAATTGGAACTGGTAAAACAGCAAGTCCAGAGCAAGCTGAAGAAGTTCATGCTGCGATTCGTAATCTACTAAAAGAGCTTTATCCAGCACTTGGAGAGAAACTCAGTATTCTATATGGTGGCTCTGTAAAGCCAACTAATGTCGCTGAACTTTTGGCCATGCCGAATATTAACGGTGGCCTTGTTGGCGGAGCAAGTATTAAAGCTGAAAGTTTCGCAACTCTTTGCAACGCGTAATCTTGCAAAGAAGAATCTTTTTTGATACAAATTTCATCTTAAAAAAATTAAAGGAAAAAAAATGCTATCAGGATTAATTATTTTACACGTTGTTATATGTATTCTTCTTACTATTACTGTTTTAGTTCAGTTTGGTAAAGGAGCTGAAGCGGGTGCAATGATGGGCGGAGGATCTTCTCAAGCCGTATTTACATCATCTTCTAAAGGAAACTTTTTTACAAAGCTAACGACTTTCTTAGCAATTGCATTCATGGTTAACTCAGTTGTTCTTACAGCAATGACTTCTAAGTCTGCAAAAGAATCTCTTTTTGATGATGAAGCTCCAATTGCAGCTCCACTAAATAATGATGCTGCTAAAGCACCTCAAGCGGAAGCAACTAAAGAGCCAATGAAAAAAGAAGAAACAAAGAAATAATTTAGAATTTAAATATTAAAAATTGAAAGCCCTCTTATTGTGTAAAAACTTTAAGAGGGCTTTTTTTATATCTCAAAATAGAATTGCTCTTTTGGAAACCGAACTCTTTGTCCATAGACACCATTATCAGCTCTTTTTCCTGCCGAAATAATCATCGTCGCTTCGGCACCTTTTGGAAGATTTAAAAATTTATTAACCTTGGACTCATCAAATCCTTCCATGGGACATGAATCATAACCATATGCTCTAAATGCAAGCATCAAGTTCTCACAAGCTAGGGCCGTTGATTTATGCGCCCACACTCTCATGTCTGAGACAGAACTATTACCTCCAGGCATAACCCCAGAGAGTCTTTTAAAGGCTATAAGTATTTTTTTAAAAAAGCCTACAATACCACATGGTCCAATTGTATTTGCAAGATAGACAAGTTTTGAATAATAAGAAATTACAGATGAAGGAGTTTCTTGCTCCTTATCACTTTCAAAAAGCTCTAGCATTTGTTTGGCGTGTTTTTTCCATGTATCTCTTCTGGCTACACATATTATCAACTCACTCGCTGTTCTAGCAGCTGGTTGATTTAAACAATATTTAGCAATTTCTTTTTTCTTCTCAGGAGATTTAACTCTATAGAATTCCCAAGGTTGAAGATTTGAAGAACTCGGAGCCAGTAAGGCCGCATCGATACATTTATTAATAATTTCATCAGATATTTTCTCTTCAATATAGACTCTTACACTTCGTCTTCCATGAATGAGCTTTTCAAATTCATTTGGATCAATATTTTGAGCTGTTTCTGTATAATTTAATTCTGGTATTTTTGTAAAGATATCGTCCTTAGACATTTAACTTCCTTTATTCAGTAGATTAAAATCTTTTTCAAGAGTTTTAATTATAGATTCATAATGAGAGGCACCTTTCGTTTCAATTGTTGCACTAACAATTGATTCTTGGAGTTCTATTGTTGGGTTGCTTCTTTCATGATGAATTTCTAGAATATTAGCACCAAGCTCAGAGAATTTTTTAGTTAATTCTTTTAAGGCTCCTGGTTTATCATCTAGTAAAATTGAAATATTCATTCTTCTTTTTGTTTCAATAAGTCCACGATCAATGATTCTATCGATAAGATTAATATCAATATTCCCACCAGAGATAATTAAAACAATATTTTTATTTTTAAACCTTCGAGGGTTTGATTCATAAAGCTCATGAAAGGCCGCAAGATTTATTGCTCCTGCCCCCTCTGCTATAACACCAGCTTGCTCCATTAAACGAAGGACACTTGCAGCTATTAAGTCATCTGGAACATCAACAGCTTCATGAATAACCTCGTCTAAAAGATTATACATTTCTGGTATTGGGTTTTTGACTTTTATTCCGTCGGCAAATGTAGAAACTTTCAACGAAGGAGCTAGCTTTCCGCTTTGCAAAGAACTAATCATACTATTAGCTCCCTGTGCTTGAGCTCCAACAAGTTTACAGTTTGGCATAAGCTCTTTTAGAGCAAGGCCAACTCCGGCCATAAGCCCTCCGCCTCCAATACTTCCAAACATAAAATCGATATTTTCAATTTGTTCATTTAACTCAAAGCCCACACTTCCTTGACCTGCAATAATTTCTTCATCGAAAAACGGATGAATAAATATTTTATCATTTTCTTTTAAATATTTTTTACAGTATTCAAAACTTTCATCAACATTCTCACCTTCTAAAATAACTTCTGCTCCAAGGTTTTCTGTATTAAATACTTTCACCATAGGAGAAGGTGTAGGCATTATAATGGTTGCCGATATACCAAGCCTTTTTGCTGCCCAAGCTACACCTTGTGCATGATTTCCAGCACTAACGGCAACAACACCCTTTTTCTTTTCTTCTTCGCTTAGATTCGCAAGTTTATTTGCAGCACCTCTTAACTTAAAAGAACCTACTGGTTGCATATTTTCCAGCTTCAAATAGATATTGGCTCCATACTTTGTTGATAGCCAGTCATTTTTAATAAGTGGAGTTGCGGGAAGAATATCGCTTATTTTTTTATAAGCCTTTTCAAATTTTTCAAATTCAATTTTCATATTATCTCTTAGCTTTCTTTTATTTTAATTTTTCCAAAATCTTCTTTTTCAAATAAATCTTTTATCTCTTCTAGTGGAAGTTTGTCATAAGGAATAGCGGGGTCAAATGAATCAGACATTTTGATTTGCCTTCCTGATTTAATATTTCCATGCTTCACATGAGAGGCAAAAACTTTAAACAAGGCCGGATCAAGTTTAATGCCACTAAACTTTTCCATAATCCCAATTGCTTGAGTTATTGATAAGACATCGTTATAGGATCTTTTTGTAGTCACGGCATCAAAAAAGTCAGCAATAGTACAAACTCTTGCATATAGATGAATTTCTTTTTCTCTTAGTTTACTAGGATATCCGTTCCCATCCCAATTCTCATGATGCTCGTGAACAACTCGAGCAATAATATTTAAATCAAGATCATCAGCGACTTCAACCTCACCTGATCTCAACAAATCAATTCCATACCCAGGATGCTTCTTTATTTCTGCATACTGATCTTCACTCAAACCACCTGGAGAATTAAGAATATTTGTAGGTATTTTTACTTTTCCAAGATCATGAAGTAATCCTCCAAGACCAATATGTACGAGTTCATCTCTCGTCGCCTCAGGCTTAAGAGCTCTTAGGATTGATATGCAATACATTGAAACATTTATCGAGTGATCAAAAGTATAAAAATCATGACTTGATAAATTACCAATTAGTCCTCTTAAAGAGTCAATTGTATAGTCATCCAAAACATCAATCATCGACTCTACAGCAAATCGACACTCACCAATTGTTTGCGATAAAATTTCAGTATTAAACTCTTTAGTATCATCGAACATCTTTTGTAAATATTCGACAGCAGAATCTTTAATAAAGCTAACTGTATCGACTCCGGATATATCAGAGGACTTAACGAGGCTGTCCATATATAGATTTCTTTGATCTTCTCTAACATAAAGCTGACGATATTTTTGTTTAAATTCCTCTAAATCTTCTTGTGATAGAAAATCGTCCATTGGGAATACACGAATAAATTTTTGCTTTTTATCTACAGAGGACGCGTTAACATATAAGTCATATGTTATCTCTGTATTTTTAATAATCAAATCATAAGCGATCGAAAAAAAACTAGTTTCTGACAATTTAATATCCCCTTTAATATCATGCTATTTTAACATAATTTAGTGAGATTCTTTGTGAGAATATTCTTCTTATTTCAATTATTTAATTAAGGTAATCTTAATTACTCAGGTATCGTTATCCACTCAGAAACTTTTGGGATGATAACTTTTGCACTTGGATATTTTTCTTTCATCGTCGCTTTCCATTCCTCTAAATTAATACCAGGAAGATTTGATGGGGATTTATTTAATTCAAAGAAAAAATTATCAAAGTGAATAGGTATAACAATCTTTGGCTTAATCTCACTGATAATTTCTTTAATTTGTTTTTCAGTGCTTCCTCTTTTAGCGATTCCAATAAATAAAACATCAGTTTTTAATTTTGAATAGTCATCAAAGTACGGACTCTTTGCTCCTGTTGGATGAAAAACAATATTTCCAAACTCTCCACTCAATTTATAGATAAAGCTATCTCCCTGCTTAAGATCCCAAACACTTGCTGGAAGTTTCAGTGGTTTCTCAATTGCTCCATCCATAAAGGTATAGCCCAGGACATGAGTTCCGTGTGCAACTTTAACGGTTTTCATTTTAACTTGGTCTATCGAATACTCTTTTTCGTGAGCTACAATCTTAAACCTATCACTTGGAATATTTTGACCTAGAGCAAAGTTTTTAGATGATGGGCT
The DNA here is from genome assembly GCA_937120495.1 of uncultured Oligoflexia bacterium. Lineage (GTDB taxonomy): Bacteria > Bdellovibrionota > Bacteriovoracia > Bacteriovoracales > Bacteriovoracaceae > CAKZJW01. Next base: position 16,439 of record CAKZJW010000074.1, on the reverse strand, counting down.
TCCAAAGCCAATGGACTTCGGATACCTTTTCATTATCGTGCCAAGGTCTAAGATATGGTCATAGTGGGAATGTGTAACGATTACATAATTGATATCTTTAATAGATGCTAGCTTTAACCACTTTTTAACTACTGATTTATCTGAATCTATTTTTTTGAATAAAGCTGCAATCAAAATATTTGGATGAGTGATATACGGGTCAAACATCAAGGTTTTATCATCTGACTTTAAAATAATTGCTGTTGTTCCAAGCCAAGTAAATTCAACACCAAAACACAAAGACGAATATAAAAGTACTAAACAAAGAATCTTTTTCATTTTCACCAGCCAGTATATTTATTTTTCAAAAAAAAAGCCCCACATATTGTGAGGCCTTATACTTATAATTTAAATAATTTCTAAAACGGTATATCGTCAGACGCAAAGTTAGCATCAGAAGAAATATTGTATTCTTTTGCTGGTGCTTCATTTGATTGAGCTTGATTATTGTTATTATAATTAGCGTTTGAACCAGTACTTGCTTGTCCACCAATAAACTGAACAGTTGTTGCGTTGATTTCAGTTGTATATCTTTTGTTACCGTCTTTATCATCCCAAGATCTTGTTTGAAGTTTTCCCTCAACAAATGCTTGTCTACCTTTTGATAAATATTGGTTACAAAGCTCAGCAAGCTTTCCCCAAACAACAATTCTATGCCACTCAGTTCTTTCTTGTTTTTGACCAGAGTTTTTATCATTCCACGTTTCAGATGTTGCTAGTGAAAAATTACAAACTGCAGCTCCTGATGGTGTGTACTTAATTTCTGGATCTTGTCCTAGACGTCCTAAAATGATGACTTTGTTTACGCTCATTGTCTCTCCTTCATGTTTATTACCAATGTTTATAACATATTTCTTCATTATTAAAGCTACAAAATAACTTTATTAGCTGACACTGATAATTACAAAGGCTCGACCAGAGCGGCTTTTGATAACTTATTGTAATAAGGGATATTGCATGCGGTGCATGCTTTCGATTTGTTTACTGGAGTGGATTTTCTTGATCAAAAGCTTCATTTTCAGAGTCAATACTTGAAACTTCAATAGGCTTTATTTCTTCAGCTTCAGATTTTGAAGGCAGTCTCTCCGACCAAAATTCCTCAACTTTTTTCTTTGCGACTTTTACATCTCTTCTATACCAAGTAGCGTCAAATCCGCAGTATGGGCAAGGTATCTCTTTTCTATATAGAAGCTTATTTGTTAGCTCAAAGACTGGCCAAACAATCAAAATAGCACTTAGTGACTTTAGTCCAATATATTCATAACCACTCCAACTCAAAAAAGCAGAGAGTAAAATAATTTGGATATATTTAATTTCAGACAAGTTTTTAGAGTAACGCATCTGTCTTGGAGATTTACAAAGAGCACACAAAAAATCCTTTTGTGAATTCTTAACCTTAAAAAATTTCTTATTTCTTAAGTTTGAAAGGTCTGTTTTTATTTCCATCTAACTCTCCTTTCACAATTATATCAGAGCTTTTGATACTCCTAAATACATACAATATTTTCCTAGCCACACAGTAAAAAGGACCTCTGGAGTATCTCCATACTCCAGGGGTGAATTTACGAAGAGTAAACGTTAACAGACGTGAACTAGAAGTGTTTGCCGAATTCAACTGACGTTCAACACCTAAAGATCGGCACCCTTTAGGTGCTATTCTTATTTCAAGTTCTGTACCAAAACTCTCTGTCCATTTATCAGTGACTTATAATAAATGATTGAGCTATAATTTCTAAATTAGGGGTTTTTAAGTGACACAATGCTCCCACGGGCATTTTTTACCGGGGCCAAATGTGCTAAAAATATGAAAAAGATTATTAATTCAAAAGGACAAATAAGCTTATTTTTTGCCACAACTCTATTTGTGCTTCTGTCTTTTCTCGCCTTCATTATAAACATTGGTATTTTTGTAAAAGTAAAAATCAACCTCCAAAATGCAACAGATGCTGCTGCATATGCCGGAGCATCCGTTCAAGCGAGACAGCTTACAAATATTTCTTACCTCAACTGGGAAATGAGAAATACCTATAAAGAATGGTTGTTTAAATATTACGTTCTTGGAAATCTAAATATAAAAGATGTTGAAGGAAGTGCCTCTGGGTCTAACGTTAAATTTAACATGAGCTCTTACAATACAAACTCTTCAAACCCTGCCAAAGATAGATACAATATACCAAGCGTATGCATTGATTTCGCAGGTCAGGGAACGACAGCACTATGCAAGAACTATATTATTCCAGGTCTTCCAAGATTTAATCCACTAAACTATGGAAGTCTTGATCAAACAACAAATTCAATTCTCGATACACTTACAGATCAGAAAAATATCGATTGTGCCCTTAGAAGTAAGGTTAACTTTTTAACAACTACCCTTTGGGCTTACAATGTTACTGCTGCTGATGATCAACCAAATGCTCTTCAAACAATTGCTCCTGAAATAGGGTCTAAAAACTCTGGAGCATTTCCTAAAGCGATTGAACTTGCATTAAGAATGAGAAGCCTTGAAGCGCAAGTAAATAAAGCCCCTTACACAACAGGAGTTTGCTCAAACCCTGGCGGTGGTGTCGCTTGTAGTCTGTCTATAAATTCGATTCAAAATAATAGAGTTGCCGCTGACGAAAGAATAAGTAAAGCTTACTTCTCTGGTCTAAGAAACCTTGGTGGATCTGGAGAAAGTGATGAGCTTAGATCATCTTTTACTCTAAGAGAAATCCCGCCAAAAGAAGTTTATGAAGACAATATTTATTCAACAAGTAATCTTCTTATCCCTGATGGGTCAAAGGCCGCTGTTGCAAAGAAGAAATACTATTTAGATTTAAAATTAATGACTGTAAACCTTGCTACCTTTTATACAATATTTGCTTCGCTAAAAGATAATACAACAATTGGTGGTGAGGTTATAAAAACTGAAGCAGCTTGTGCTGCAACAAAAGCGGGATTACCTGTTCCTGGATACCCATTAGGCTTTGTAAAAAACCCTGACGTTCTAACTTATTACGCAGTTGAAGGTAAAGCTAAGTTTGTCGGAATGTTTAACCCTTTCGATGATGAAGATGGAATAAAAATATCAGCCTATGCTGCTGCAAAACCATTTGGTGGAAGAATCGGTCCCATGCTGATGGATGTAAGTAGCAAGTCAGAGATCAAAGCTAGAGTTTCAAATGGAAGTAAGAAAATTTCTAGTGCATTTTTAACAGGAATGAAATCTACAAACTTTGTCGATAAAAATGGAGACGCACTTGCCCCAGGTGTATACGCTCCAGGAGCTCCTCTTCCGATAGACCCTCCAGGATCAAACTTCTGGCAATCAAGTGACTCAGCTGTAGTTGGCGGCTGGGCGGATGATCCAAACAAAATTGTATTTGCTGTTCCCAATTTAGTTTACGACTATCCAGGAGATAGTATTGAATCAAATGATTACTTTGACGGACAAAATATTGCTGTCTTAAATCCTTCTGATACAAGTCAAGAACTACAATCTGGATTATATAATGCTGATATGTTTGAAAAATTTAAAAAGAACCTTGGACCAATAAATGCAGCGATCGATACTGAAAGAATAAGAAAAGGTATTTTAAAAGTAAGAGCTCCTACTAAATGGGAAGCTAATAACTACTTGATACCCACTACAGAAAGTATTAATCAAGATCTAGCTCTCGACTCTTTTGGCTTTATTGCAAAAGGTGTTAGTCCTGAGGCCGTAGATGATTCTCATAAAAGTTATGAGATGCAGATTTACGCTCCACTTTTTGGACAAGATGCCCTTCTTGATAATGCCGGCCAAGTTAAAAACGTAATGAATATTTATTTAAAAAATCAAAAGCCAGCGATTCTAAAATATCTTAAATCAATGAACTCCGCTTCTGCATCAATCTACAAAGACAATAGCTCTGGTGCAACCGCAAATGACTTAGGAAAAAATGCTGCTGACTTAATATCTGACATACCTTTAAGCTCTATGCAAGGTGACCCATTTGGACCTAACGCCATCCCTACCTGTAAAAGTATCGCAGGAAAGTTTATGTTTTTTTATTATGGACTACAGGCGCAAAGTGAAGGCCTAGTCAGGGATCTAACTGGATGTACACCTCCAGGCGTTACTCCTGAAGACTCTTATCTTTCTGGGATGATGGAGAAGTATTTCTCTTCATCAAGTCTACTAAATCCATCTTTTCATTTAACAAAGCTAACTCTTCCAAATGGGAAAAATGAAAATTTGTTTACAGCTTATCACCCGATCGAACAAAATGACGCATCCCTAAAAGGGGTATGGCAAAATAGACTCAGAGGAAAATCTGAAAACATGAACAGAAACTTTTATTCTGCGAAGTTTATCCCTCTAAAATCCTTATCACAGGGTAGCTCGAGAAATTTTGTCGAATCCTCTGCTGGAATACCTATATTTTCAGATGGTAACCCTTCTGCTGGTACAAACTCCGACACGAAACAGCAAAGTTTTAAAAACCCATTAGACTTTGGCCAACTCAACCTGAATATTGGTGACCTAAACCATTAATTCCCTTATTTACACTTCTACCCCTCAGCTTATATAATAGCTCTACTTATGATTAAAAAGATTTTAACAAGGATTACAAAAGTGGCTAAGAAGAAAGTTGCAAAGAAAAAAGTAGCTAAGAAAAAAGTTACTAAGAAAAAAGTTACTAAGAAAAAAGTAGCTAAGAAAAAAGTGGCTAAGAAAAAAGTGGCTAAGAAAAAAGTTGCTAAGAAAAAAGTGGCTAAGAAAAAAGTAGCTAAGAAAAAAGTGGCTAAGAAAAAAGTTGCTAAGAAAAAAGTGGCTAAGAAAAAAGTTGCTAAGAAAAAAGTTGCTAAGAAAAAAGTTGCTAAAAAAGTTGCTAAGAAAGTTGCTAAGAAAAAAGTAGCTAAGAAAGTTGCTAAGAAAGTTGCTAAGAAAAAAGTTGCTAAGAAAAAAGTTGCTAAGAAAGTTGCTAAGAAAGTTGCTAAGAAAAAAGCAGCGAAAAAAGTTACTAATAAACCTACTCCTAAAGTTGAAAAGTTAGCTCCTGTTATGACAACAAATGTTGACTTAATTAAAGAGGATATAGTTAGTGATAATTCTTCAACTCAAGAAGTTGCTGAAACAACGACGGAAAAGAAAGATAACAGACCAATTGTAAATGAATCACAAAGCTTACTTTCAGATGAATACAATACTGATGATGAATCAGAGGGTAACGCATTTGGATATGGCTGGAGCTACGACGAAGGACTTGACTCTCCTGAAGACTTTGAAAAAGACGATGAAGTTTTTGACGAAGATGCAGAGTATGCCAATAGTGGTAAACCTGTTGGCTTTGATATTGATGGTGACTAATTTATGAAACTAGAACTTTACTACTATGATCAGTGCCCATTTTGCCAAAGAGTTTTAGGGGCAATCAAGAGCCTTTCTCTAGAAGAGTGTATTTCAATGAAAAATACTTTTACTGACTCGCAAAATGCTCAATTTCATAAACAAAAAACTGGTCGCTCTACCGTCCCATGTTTATACATAGACGGCTCACCTCTTTTTGAATCTTTAGATATCATCAATTGGCTTGAAGCGAACCAATCAAAAATAAAGGCATAATGTGGAAGTTAGAGATCCTGTCCATGGTTCAATCAAAGTTTTAGACTCTGAGATTCAAATACTTGAACATCCTTTTTTTCAAAGGCTTAGAAATATTAAACAACTTGGTTTTTCAGAATTTGTTTTTCCTGGTGCCACTCACACAAGATATATTCACTCTATTGGTGTAATGGATATTGCCAGTAAAGTTTTTGATGGCATTTTTAAAGACCACGAACCAAGCAAAGATCTAGACCGTCTAAAAGAGACTGTAAGACTTGGATGTCTTCTTCACGATATTGGCCACGCGCCTCTAAGTCACACAACTGAATTTGTAATGCCTTCAGTGGCAGAATTACAACTACCAAAAAGTTTTGTTCATAATGGTGAAGCTCAAGCAACCCATGAAGATTACACTATAAAATCAATTGTCGACTCTTCATTCACTGAATCCTTCAAAGGCGTAATCGAAGAATTTGGTGTAAACCCATTAAATATAGCTGAGTTGATTATTGGAGAGACACAAGATCCAAACTACTTCACGTATAAAGGGACAAATTACTTCCCTTTAATGCACCAACTTGTATCAAGTGAGATGGACTGTGACAGAATGGACTACCTTCTTAGAGATAGTTATTTTTGTGGTGTTAGTTATGGAAAGTTTGACCTCGACTGGATTATAGATAATTTAAGAATAGCTAAGGTTGATGACCTAGCTTACCTTGGTATTTCAGAAAGAGCTGTTGCTACGTTTGATGACTTTCTATTATGTCGATTCCATATGTTTCTTATGGTTTATTTTCACTACAAGTCTGTTTGTCTGGAAAAGATGCTTAAAAGGTATTTTACAAACGCCCCATCGGAGTACTCTATACCAGCAGATATCGAACAATATCTTGAGCACGATGATCATCACCTTATGAAAATTCTAAGAAATTCTAATGATCCATGGGCAAAAAAGATAGTAAGAAACCAAATTCCAAAGAAAATATTTGAAACTTTTGGTACTTCACAAATTGGACAACTTAAACAACTAGAGAATTATCTTTCATCAGAAGGAATAGATTTTATTAAATGTTCATCTAGTGGACGCTTATCAAAGTACTACAACGAGAATGATACTTCTTCTAATAAATATCCTCTTAAAGTTGTTCGAGAGTCTGGTATTTTCTCGGAGCAATTATTTATTCAAGATATCCACGAAGCGACTTCTTTATTCGAGAAATTTAGTCAGTCACACTCTGTAGCACGAATTCACTGTGAATTTGAAACTTTAGCTGAAAAAAACAAGACAGAAATTTTAAAGATAGTACAATCATAGTATGAATAAACTCATTATTTATTTGTTACTACTTTTAGTTTACTTGGGATTATCTAAAAGTTTATCTCCATCTGAGTATGGTGTTAACTATGTGTTTAACAAAGAGAGCCTAGCCAAACTAATTGGAGCGGGACCAGCCTCAGTTATCTTAACTGATATTCACTCTACTGGATTCATAATTAAAACTTATTATCACAAGTATAAAGTTGTATATGGCTTCCAATCTTATGAAGAAATAATTGCCAGAACATCCAGTCAATTTTCTTCTCAACATAAAGAGCATATAGGCCTTTCTATTTTCAGAAGATTTGAAGATGAAAGAGTTAATGACACTCCTCTTCCTCCCGGCTCGATATTTATTGGTGATCGAAATTTTGGCTCGTGGAGAAAGAATAGAAATAATGACAAAGAGTGGAGATTCTACAGAGTCTACAGACACCTTCCGGCCTACTTGGGTTGGGGTAAATTTCACCCGACATACAAGTTTTATCAAGAAGTTCAGGTTCGTCTAAACAATAATAAAGTCTTCTTTGGATTTAATGATGAGTTTGGATTGAATGGAGAAATATCGAAACAGTATTTTCCGTCTTTTTATAAAAGAAACTCTGATAAACAAATTAATTTTAAAGGCTTTTTTAAAGATTATTTAAAAAGAAATTTTTAAGGAATAAATATGAATGAAATTTTTGATAAATTGTTGATCCGAGTTCTATTCACAGGTTTTATATGTATTGCACTTTTTTTATACAAGTACGCTCATACAATTTTTTACCCTTCGAAGAAAAAACAGATTCTCAAGAAAATTTATCCTGCTGAGAATCCAGTTGATACTCTTCATATCTTTTCTAGATTAATCGGGGTAGCTCTTATATTTTCGACTCTTGAATTTAATGAGTATATTGGTGTCTTTATAAGCTCTTTTCATTTTTTTGTTTGGGGAATTATAGGCTTTGTTCTCTACCTTCTTTCAATATGGGTTATGGAAAGTATCGTTTTTTATAATTTTGAATACAAAGATGAAGTTTTAAAAAAGAAGAATATGGCTTATGGGATCGTAAGTTTTACAATGTCTATTTGTTTGGCCTACATCATTCGTACAATATTTAAAGAGTCTGAAACTTCACTAGTTATTCTTTTTATTCTTTGGCTATTTGCACTTGTAATTTTTGGCTTCACTACCAAGCTTTATAAATTTATTTCTAAGCTAGCATTTAATAGTTTGATGATTCAAAAAAATGTTGGTCTCTCTATTTCATATAGTGGATTCCTAATGGGAAACACAATCTTAATTGGAGCTGCTTTCTCTCACGAACACCATGATATTACCTCTTACTGTGTTCAAGTCATTCTTAAGGTCCTTCTTGGGGCTCTTATTATTCCAATATTTAGAATTGGTATAAGCTATATTTTCAAGATTTCAGAACATCATGACTCTGAGGATAGAGACAATCTTCACCTCGGACAAGGGATTTACGAGGGAGCTCTTTTTCTGACATGTGCATTTTTAGCTTCAATTATTATCGGACAAATTCACTTCGGTACTATTTACCCATTCTTTTAAAGAGAATTTTTGATATTAAGATATTTTTCTATCTGACGATAAGTCTTATGATGGGAAATAAGTTACAAAAAAATATATTCTTTAATATCAACAAGCTCAATGAAAAGATTGTTGATTTGCAAACTCAAATCATTGAATTAAATGCAAAAGTTGAAAAGTACCAAGAAATTGAAAGATGTCACCTGTTAAGAGTTAAAAATGGTGAAACTCTTTCTGATGATTATATTTTAAACGGTAGAGCTTATAATGACCTTTCACCTGAAGCTGCTTTAAATTTTTATCAGCAAAATGATACACATTTTATTTTAATTGATGTTTCTCAAAAAGGTTTTCAAACAAAGAACGAATTTGAAGAAGCAATTAATATCCCCTTTGATGAATTAAATTTTAGATACAAAGAAATTACAAATAAATCCACACCAATACTCATCATAAGCGAAGATGGGGTTCAATCTATTCTAGCCTGTGAATTTTTAAATCAAATGGGCTTTTATAACGTAAATAATATCTCGGGTGGGCACAAGTACTGGCCAGCTCAAGAGTCTAAGCCAAACCATCTAAAGAGCGTTGCCTAACTAAATAAGTGTTTGTTGATCTAAATTATGCGACTTAATTTTTGTGTGAAAGTTATCGAGTGTATGTGCAATTCGCTCAAGCTCAACTTCTCCAATTGATTTCAAATAACTATTTTCTAGGTCTTCAATTACTTCTAATAAAATGACTTTAAACTTTTGACCGTAATCGGTTAGATAAACTTTAAATTCTCTTTTATCTTGAATTCCTGCTTTTCTAACAATATACCCTCGTTTTTCTAATTCATTTAAGTGGCTAGTCATTGTTTGTTTTTTTAATCCACAGGCGTAGCCTATTTCTTTGATAGAAGGGGCATCAACATCACAAACAAATAATAATATTTCTAAAAAACTGGGACGCAAATCTAAAAAACCCTTTGCTTGAAGGGCTTCTAAAAGATCAGCATTGAACTTTCGATATATTTTTTTTAATAGGCTTCCAATAACAGAAATCTTTTTCATGATACTACAATAGTACAATATAGTATCATTGTCATACTTTTTACTTTCTACGCGTCTACAAGGGCTTTTTCGAGTTCTTCAGATAATTTAGACTCGCTAACATCCTGATTTTTAACTAATTCTTCGCTTGTTTGTAATCCCTGATACCATAAACTCATTCGAACGAGGCTCTTAGTTGAAAGGTCCGATTCTTGAGTAATTTCTCCTGCTCTGGCCTGACTAGATAGCAAACTAGCGCCTACAAAAATGACAGCTGTTAAAAGTTTAAGCATTTAATATCCCTAATTCTGGGTAAGATTAGTCTTACTGCTTATATATAAGCAAGTCATATACCAACTAGAATAGATTTCTTGAGTTACTCAAAGAAGTTGCAATACCAATACAGATTCCAAAAGTCAGAAGACTAGAACCACCATAACTCATAAGAGGAAGAGGTAATCCAACAATAGGCATGAGCCCCATAACCATGCACATATTTATAAAGGTATGCCAAAAGAATATAGACATGACTCCAATGGCCAAGACGGCTTCATAAAAACGAAGAACGGACCCAGAAAGCCAAATGAACCTCATCATAAGAATAATATAAAGTGCAATCAAAACAATAGAACCAAAAAGACCGTGCTCTTCATTGAATATAGAAAAAACAAAGTCGGTATGGTTCTCAGGTAAGTAATTAAGAGAAGCTTGGGAAGAGTTTTTAAAACCTTTACCCATAAATCTTCCAGACCCAATTGCAATTTGAGATTGAATTGCATTATACCCGGAGCCTTTTGCATCTGCTTGAGGATCAATAAAAGTTAAAATCCTTTTTCTTTGGTACTCTTTTAATCCAAAATTATACATTAAAAGACCACTGACAATGCCAATGACAGCAATGATACCGATAGATTTCCAACGAAGACGTTTAAAAAACGACACCACTAAGAAAATCAATACAAGTAGAAGTCCCGTCCCAAGATCTGGTTGTAATACAATTAGTACTGTTGGAATAATTGTTATTAAAAAAGGCATGATTAAATCTTTAAGATATAACTCTTTTTCGGGACTATTCTTTGAATAGTATCTTGCCAAAGCAAGAGCCAAAGATATTTTCATAAGCTCTGATGGTTGTAGTCTAAAACCACCAATAACTAACCAGCGCTGTGCCCCCATTCCTTTTTGCCCCATAACAAGAACTAGAATCAATAAGAAAACATTTACAGCGTAAATCCAATAAGAAAAACGAAAGAGTGACTTTGGAGGAAATAGAGAAACAATAAACGCCGTTATATTTGCAATTCCAAACCAAAGAAGTTGCGACTTATAAAGCCCTTGCATGTGAACGCTTGTATGAGCATGAGTCGCTGAATAAAGATTTAAAATACCTATCGTGAATATAACAAGCATACTCACTAAAAAGCTATAGTCGTATCTTTTTAAGAAATTAATTATCGTTTGATTCAACTCTAGCCTCTTCTTGTTTTTTTCTAGCAGCATTTCTTTTTCTTATAAATTTTAAGAATTGCTGTTTTTCTGTTTTCGCAAATTCTTTTTGCTCATCAGGTAAGTATTTTTTCATATATGTACTTACTACTTTTTCAACAACAGGAGCTGCCGCACTAGAACCCCCACAGCCATGTTCAACAAGAGCAGCAACGGCAATCTTTGGGTTATCATATGGGGCAAATGCAACAAAGACACCATGGTGTCTATATTTGTACTCCATATCAGCACACTTTGAATAAAGCTGTTCAGCTGTTCTGGCCCTAATAACTTGTGAAGTTCCCGACTTACCGGCCATTTGATTTCCAGAGCCACGTCTCCACCAACCAGTTCCTTTTGGTGCATTTACAACTTTATAAAGTCCTTTTCGAACTGCATCCCAAGTTTTTTCCTTAAGTTGTATTTCCCGAATAAGTTCAGGCTTATTCTCTTTTAAAACATTTCCACTATTATCAACAATCTCTTTAACAACGTAGGGCTTATATAGCTTTCCTTTAGAGGCGATAGCTGCAAAAGCATTCGCTAATTGCAAAGTAGATACAAGAACATAAGATTGCCCAATTGAACAAGAAAGTGTTTCTCCTTGCTGCCATGGTTCTCCATTTCTTTTAACTTTCCACTGCTTTGTTGGAATTAGTCCTGAGACTTCTCTTGGGAGCTTAATTCCAGTTCTTTCTCCAAAGCCAAACATGTTTGCATATTTTGCAAGAATATCTATATCTAGCTCCGTCGCAACTTTATAAAAGAAAATATTACAAGACTGCATGAGGGCATCTACAACATTTACTTTTTCTGTTCCATACTTTTTCCAAGAGCGATAAACTCTCCTTCCAAATTTAAAAGATCCGTGACAACGAATTTTAGTGTTTGGATCGATAAGTCCCTCTTCAAGTGCAGCTATTGCCGTAAAAGGCTTAAAGGTTGAACCTGGAGAAAAGTGCTCTTGAATATTTCGATCTCTTAGAGGATTTTCTTCATTATTTATAAGCGAGTTCCAGTACTCTGTTGTAAGTCCTCTAGAAAATTGTGAAGGATCAAAAGCTGGGGTAGAAACCATGGTCAAGATCTGACCTGAAGCAATATCAATTGCAACAACACTCCCTGTTTTTTCTTTTAAAGCATTAAAGCCCGCAAGTTGCATGTCTCTATCAATTGTTAGTTTTAGATTATCACCTGGGGTTGGCTTAACATTTTTTTCGCCCTGAAATAGATCATCGGTATTTATAAATTTTTTCTTTCTTCCAAGAGCGTCAACCTCAACATATTCAAATCCATTTTTTCCTCGAATAGACTTGTCCATTTGCTCTTCAATACCAAACTGTCCAATGAAGTCACCAAGTTTATAATCGATTTTATCTCTTTTTCTGTACTTCGGTAATTGGGTTTGTGATATTTCAGAAATATAACCAAGCAGATGTGCTCCAATTTCTTTATCAACATATTCTCGACTTATAAAAGTATCAACTGAAACTCCTGGCAAAAATGCATTTTCAGTTTCAATTCTTGCAACTTCTTTAAGAGATATATTTTTCTTAATAATTATTGGCCGGTACTTTGCTTGAAAAGATTTTTTCTTAATAATTTTTTTAATTTTGGCCGTATCCATAGAAAGAATATCAGAAAGACGATTTAAAGTTTTTTCTTTATCCGAAAGAAACTGTCTTGTTAATATGGCATCAAACCTTGGAATATTATCGACAAGAAGCTCACCTGTTCGATCAAAGATCATTCCCCTAGGAGCTCTAATAATTTCTTTTCTTAAACGATTTTGAAGCGAGAACTTATGATACAACTCTCCTTTAAAAATTTGTAAGTACCAGAGTCTAATAAAGACGACAGAGAAACAAAGCAAAATAATATTTGCAACTTGTACTCCTCGTGCTTTGTGAATTCGAATTAAATCATCTTCTCCAAACATTAAATACTAACTCCACTTGCAGAGTTATCACTACCAACTTTCCAAAACTTATTAAGAAGTATGAAAAAGAGTGGAGATAAGATCGATAGCACAAAACTTTCAGGAACATATTTCCAGAAGATGCTAAAGAATGAAGCGAATGTACCAAGTTTAATTGAGAGCATTACAGAGATTACAACAAACCAAACTAGTTGAAATATCTGAACGACAATAATCGTCGATATTGCTGTTGAAAAATCAAGCAAGTCTTTTAAATATCTTAATGATAAAGAAATTAAAACCCCTGCCAATGTTCCAATAGCCCACCCCTCAATTGAGAAGATAGCATGTACATATTGAGTAATTAAAATTAAAAAAGGTAAAAATGGATGTTCAAATTTGAAAGCCAAAAACAATACAATCAAAACACTAAATGCTGGCTTAAAGTTATCTATTCCAATACTTGGTAAAAATGCTGTTGTAAAAATTTCTAAGAAGATTAAAAGCAAACAAGTTTTTAAGGTTCCTAGTAGAATATCGATTGGTGAATATTTCATTTTAGCACCTTCTTCTCACTTTCTTTTTTACTGTCGTCTTTTGAAATCTCAATCTCTTCTAAAAGAACAACTACTTCTTCAAGCTTATGAAAGTTTACAGCGGGTGTAATTTCTACATCCTGAGTAATTCCATAATTTTCTTTATCTATTTTAGAAATTTTTCCAACCTTTATGCCTTTAGGATAAATTGTTCCAAGCCCAGCAGTAATAACTTCGTCTTCAATTTCGATTTTCTCAGTTCTGTTCATATGCTTAAGTTGTGCTCTAAAACCTGAACTTCCCTCAACGATTCCGTGAGATCTGGTTCTTGTCACAATTGCATCAACCCTATTGTTTTGATCTAAGATAGTAAGTATATCGGCATAATTTGGCGTTAATCTATAAACATAACCAACAAGTCCCGTCATCGTAATTACGGGACTCAATAGTTTTAGTCCGTGTTTTTCGCCCTTGTTGATTCTAAGGACTTTAAATTCATTTGAAGAATCGAATGAAACAATTTGAGCCAAAACTTTTTTTCTCGGTATTTCTTTACCAAAATCTAAAAGCTGCTTTAGTCTTTCATTTTCTTTTTCTACTTCAGACATTGTAAAGATTTTGCCCTGAAGCTTCTCAACCTCAGCTTTTAACTCTTCATTTACTTTTGAAGTGTTAACAATCAACACATAATGATCCACCATGTAAGAAATTTTCTCTTTAACAGACAAAGTTCCCCTTTGGATCGGAGCAAATGCTTCTATTAAAAAAGATTCAAACACAGAAACTTTATTTATAGAGTATTGATGTTTTGACACTCCCCATAAAGCAATTATGAGGACTATTATATTACTAACTAGCTTCCAACGGGATGAATCCACTGCAAAATTTTTCAAAGGCAACACCATGCGATATTTTTTAAAGTATTATTCTCTCTAGCCTACCCAAACTTCACGCTATTGCCAACGTCTAAAGCCTCTTATTTATTGACTTTAACCAAAAAGCTAATAGAATTTTAGCTTTAATAAGTTTATTTAAAAGGGACTTTTAATGAATAAATTTCAGAGTAAAACTTCGTACGTAATAATCACATTTTTCATGTTTGCAATCATTCTAAGCTTTGCTTTAACTGGATTTGATGGTTTTAACTCAACTTCAGGTGCTGTTGGTAGCGTTGATGGTGAACCAATTACTGTTTCAGAGTATCAAAACACTTATAATCAAGAGCTCAATCGCTTCTCTCAAATGTTTGGAGGCAAAGCACTTACAAATCAACAAATCAGACAATTTAGAATTAAAGAAGGTGTTCTAACAAGATTAGTTCAACAAAAACTGATTTTAAATCTTGCGAAAAAGATGAAACTTGATGCTGGCCAATCTGAAATAAAAGAAGAAATAAAAAAATCTCCTTATTTTTTAACTGATAAGAAGTTTGACGTTAATAAATATAGAGCTCTTCTTGCTCAAAATAATTTCACTCCAGCAAAGTACGAAGGCTTTGTTTCAAATGATATTGCTTCAAAAAAGATTTTTAATCTGATCTCTTCTCTAGGAGTTTCAAAGAGCTACGCAAAAGATATTTTAAGACTTAAAAAGAATACTATAACAACTTATTCTGTTGAAATGACTAAAGAGAACCTAACAAAGTTTATCAATGTTAAATCTTCTGAAGTTAAAGCATTTGTTGCTGACGAAAAGAATAAAAAAATACTAGAGTCATTATTTAACTCTAAAAAATCTCAGTTTAACAAGCCAGAAGAAGTTACAGCAAGACATATCCTTTATAAGACTGGTGCAGGAAAAAAAGATTCAGATGTTCTAGCTAAAGCGAATGCTACAAGAAAGAGACTTACTCGATCTAACTTTGCAAAAATTGCGGGGAAAGAAACTGAAGATCCTTCAGGTAGTGGAGCTAAGGGCGGAAGTCTAGGTTCTTTCACTAAAGGAAGGATGGTTCCTGAGTTCGAAAATGCTGCTTTCTCAATGAAGCCAGGGCAAATTTCAAAACCTATCAAAACAAGCTATGGTTATCATATCATCTATGTTCAAAGTAAGAAAAAAGCTGTTACTAAGACTCTTGCTCAAGTTCAAAATAAGCTAGCAAAAGATCATCTTCAAAAATCTAATAGAAAAGCTTTAAATGAATTAGTTGAAAAAATTAAAACTAATCTTACAGCAGCTTTTGAAGCAGGTAATAAATCAAAGATTAAATCAATCTCTAAAAAATACGAGCTTAAATATCTACCTAGTGAAAAGGTAAATCAATTTGACCTTAGACTTTCAAACCTTACAATTTCTAAAGAAAAGCTAGGTCCTTTGTTTAATAAAGAAAACTCTCTTGCTTCTGAAGAAACACCAGTAAGACTTACACTTGTTAAAGTTTCTAAAAGAATTTCAGAAAAACAACTTATGGCCGATGTTGAAAAAAGCCTTAGCGCTGAAGTTCAAACAGCCTCTCAAGCATTTACAAGAACTCTTCAAGGGGAAACAACTAAGTACCTAGAAAAGAATGCGAAAGTTGTTACATATTCAAATTTATTGTAGTAAACAAAAGAAATAATTTTATAAGGCCCACTTAAATAGTGGGCTTTTTTTTATCCAAAAGGAAGTTATGGCCGACAAAGAAGCAAAATGGTCGATGAACAAAGAAGGTAAGTATTACGTTGATGACCAATGTATTGCTTGTGACGCCTGCGTTGTTGAAGCACCTAAATTCTTTGCCATGAACGACGATGATGGCCATGCTTATGTCACTGATCAACCGGAAACAGAAGAAGCCAAAGAAGAGTGTGAAAATGCTCTAGCATGCTGCCCTGTTGGCGCAATAGGCGATGACGGTCAAGAATAAACAATATCTGTTTTAACGCCAAGCAAACACGTAAGAATTAGCATAATCCCAAAATTTTAGTGACAAATCTCCCCTCCACATGCAAACTCACGCCACACACAATTGCTTTATAGGGAGATCTAATGGAATTAATTTCAATCGATTCAATCAAAACA
>CAKZJW010000073.1 GCA_937120495.1 uncultured Oligoflexia bacterium | reverse complement strand
TACAGGCCTTGGTATAAACCCGACTTTGATGTTCAGCATATGATCTCTTATTGCTTTACTTGTACTGTTGATGAAAAGCTTGGGGACACCGCTTTTGAGAAGCACGAAGTAAGTAATGGAATGAAGCCCGTCTGGATAAATATTCATCAAGCAATTGCCCATAATGAAGAAACAATGGCTTCTTCTGATAAAAAGGGCATGTCCATTGAGCGAGAGACCTTTCTTTTGCGTCTAATTCGAGACACTTTCCTGTAAATAGTACAATTTGAGAGCGAATGACTCGCCGCAATGTAGTTTTGTGTTAATTTGTTTACACTCAAATCAATCGTTGGAGAATGTATGAATAGGCTTCTTGTAGTTACTTTAGGATTACTTTTTATTTCAAGTGTATACGCAAACCCTATGGGGCAAGATGAAGCTTTAGATAAAGCACAGAGTTCTTGTTATTTCTACAATACAGCATGTCCACTAGGGGCGCAGATCGCCTTTGACCAAAATAGCAAAAAATTGAATAAAAAAGAAAAAATAGCTTCTTCAATTAAAAGCTGCAGAACTGAGATGGACACTGATAGAAGAAAAATCTCTTGTCTTCACGGTGTACAATTTTTCTATACAAATCTTCTAGGTATGCAAAAACTTAGAAAAAAAGCGATGAAGACAATACCATTTATTGTTTATACAGCAGGCCATGGTTTGGGTGTGAGTATTTCACTTTTAAATCATATTTCTGGTGTAAAGAATTACACAAGTATTTCTAAAAGAAACTGCGAAGAGTTCTCTTTTGATAATGATGTCCTGGATAGATGTCACCAAGGCCTTAAAGCTTTTGCAGACGTTTTATAAATTTTCGAGTAAGGTGAGTTTGTGAAACAATCATTTTATAAACTTACTCATTCTAATTTAGCCTTTCTTCTTAAAGAGCGTAATCTAAATGCCTCCGGTGCAAATTTGCTGTTTAATTGGCATTATAAAAAAAAGAATACCTCAGCATGCATTACCGATTTATCAAAAGATACAATTGGTTATTTGAGTGAAAATTTTGATTTTGAACTTCCAAAAATTGACCAAGCACACGAATCAAGTGATAAAACGGTAAAATTTCTTTTTGAGTTAAAAGATGGAAATAAAGTAGAAACGGTTTTAATTCCTTTTAATAACCGCTATTCAATTTGTCTCTCTTCCCAGGTTGGATGTGCGATGAAGTGTTCATTTTGTTTTACTGGAACTCAAGGCTATAAAAGAAACCTCTCAACAGATGAAATCGTAGGCCAATATCTTGAAGTATATAGATGGCTTGAAAAAAACAGACCTAATGATGGAAAAATTTTAAATATCGTATTCATGGGACAAGGCGAGCCTCTTCATAATTTTGATAATGTAAAAGACGCCTGTGATATTTTTATCTCTCAAGCTGGAAGCTCTGTGGCCACTCAAAAAATCACTGTATCTACATCTGGCTATCTTCCAGGGCTAAAAAGATGGATTGATGAGATGCCACAAGTAAATCTTGCGCTTTCTCTACATTCTCCATTTACAGAAAAAAGAGATGAATTAATTCCTATTAATAAAAATTATCCTCTTTCTGATATCTTGGATTATATTGATCAGATTCCTCTTAGAAAGAAGCAATTTATTATTTATGAATATCTACTTATTGAAGGCTTTAATGACAGCATTGATGATGCTCACGAGACAGCAAAGCTTCTTGTAGGCAAAGAGGCCCATATAAACTTAATTCCATTTAACCCATTTCCAGGATCTAAATACAAGCGTCCATCTTCAAAGAGAGTACTGGCCTTTCAAAAGATATTTGACTCCTATAAGATTCCAGCTCTAATTCGCTCGACAAAAGGTGATGATGTTCTTGCGGCTTGTGGCCAATTAAAGACATGATTTATGAAAGTAGTACATCCACGTAGGTTGTACCTGTATTTACAGATGATTTCGCCTTAGCACTTTGACCTTTGATCAAGATCTTTTTATCCGTAAATAGTCTTTTTAAGTGTAATTTTGAAACTTGGCTTAATTCTTCGTTTTCTGTTTGAGCTTTTAAAGCTTCCATAAGCACATGATCAAGCCTTTCAGCTTTTGTTTCTAGCTCTAGAGTAACGCGGAATGAATTCTGTGGTTGTTCTGGTATTTTATAAGTCATAGCTTGATTTATAATCTTCTGGTGTAGAAGTCAATTTAACTGGGGAGAATAAAGCCTTTTTACCTATGTAAAAACAATAGACTTATGGCCATATTCATTAAAGACAGCTACTTACTCCCTATAATAACTTTTGATAGATTTTACGGAATAAAATGATCCAATTAAATAATATTTCAAAGCACTTTGGTGTTCAGGTTCTCTTTGAGGATTTAACCTTTATGGTAGGTCGTGGGGAGAGAATTGGTTTCGTTGGACGAAATGGTTCGGGAAAATCGACACTTTTTAAAGTTATCTTGGGAGAGCTTATCCCTGATGATGGGGAAATCAATATTCCAAAAGGATATCGAATTGGAGCCCTTGATCAACATATTCATTTTACAAAGCCCACTGTCCTAGAAGAGTGCTGCCAAGTTTTAACTGAAGATGAACAATATGACTGGTGGAAGGCCGAAAGAATTCTCTTTGGGCTTGGTTTTAGTGAGGAAGATCTTCAAAAAGCACCGGAGAGTTTCTCTGGTGGATATCAGGTTCGTATTAATTTGGCTAAAGCCCTTGTACAAAATCCAAACCTTCTCCTTTTAGATGAGCCAACGAACTATCTTGATATTGTTTCACTCAGATGGCTTAGGGGATTTTTAAAAACTTTCAAAGGCGAAGTTCTTCTTATTACTCACGATAGAGACTTTATGGATTCAGTTACGACCCATACAGCAGGTCTTACGAGAAAAAGACTAAAGAAGTTTCAAGGTAATACAACAAAGTTTTATGAGCAGGTTGCTACCAGTGATGAAATGTATGAGCAAACAAGACTAAATCAAGAAAAGAAGAAAAAAGAACTGCAAGGATTTGTTGATCGATTTGGTGCTAAGGCTTCAAAGGCTGCACAGGCTCAATCGAGAGCGAAGCAAATTGAAAAGATGGGAACGATTGAAAAACTAGGTGATGAGCATAGTTTAGGATTTCGTTTTAATTATAAAGAGTGCCCAGGTAAAGTTATCTTAGAGACAAAGAATTTAAGTTTCTCATATTCAAAAAAGCCTGAGGATGATCTTTTTAGTAATTTATCGCTAAGTATCGGAAGAAATGATCGAATTGGTATTATCGGTAAAAACGGGAAGGGGAAATCAACTCTTTTAAATGTTCTAGCAGGAGAGTTAGAGTCTAGGGAAGGAAGTATTATTACTCATCCTTCAATTTCAGTTGGCCACTTTGGTCAAACTAATATTGAAAGGCTTTATCCTGGAAACACAATTCAAGATGAAGTGACTTCAAGTAATCCTGATCTTTCATTTTCTCAAGTTAGAAAAATTTGTGGAACAATGATGTTTGAAGGGGACCTTGCTAATAAAAAAATATCAGTTTTATCAGGTGGTGAAAAAAGCCGTGTGATGCTTGGAAAAATCCTTGCACATAAATCGAATATACTTTTATTAGATGAGCCAACGAATCACCTTGATATGGAATCAATTGAAAGTTTAACAAGTGAAGTTCAAAACTTTGAAGGCTCAGTAATTTTTGTAACTCACTCCGAGCTTATGTTGCGAGCAATTGCAAATAAGTTGATTATATTTCATAAAGGAATCGCAGAGCTTTTTGATGGAACCTATGACGAATTTTTGGAAAAAATTGGTTGGGAAATAGAAGAATAATAACTTTTAACAATATGGAACAAAATGGCAGACTTTAGTGCATTTAAATTATTACCAGAGATCTTAGAATCGATAACGAAAAAAGGATATAAATATCCTACTATAATTCAAGAAAGAACAATTCCTGTTTTATTAAAAGGACATGATCTTTTAGGGATTGCTCAAACTGGTACTGGAAAGACGGCTTCGTTTTCACTTCCATTAATAGATAGACTACTTAGAGATAAAGTTGAAGTTAAACCCAATCATTGTCGAGCCCTTATATTAGCTCCAACTAGAGAGCTTGCGACTCAGATTCATAATAATATTATTTCTTATTCAAACAACACTGAACTCAGCTCTACTATTATTATGGGTGGAGTTAGAAAAGAGAGACAAATTGAATTTATGACTCAAGGGGTGGACGTTATAGTTGCAACTCCAGGTCGCCTTCTTGATCTTATGGGATCAGAGGATATTCTTTTAGCGCAAACAGAAGTCTTCATCTTAGATGAGGCTGATATGATGCTTGATATGGGCTTCTTTCAAGACGTTCAAACAGTTTCTAATCTTCTACCAGAAAAAAGACAAACTATTTTATTTTCAGCAACGATGCCAAAGGTTATTGAAAAGTTAGCAAAGTCCATTTTAAATAAGCCAATTAAAATTGCAGCAGCTCGCCAGTCTTCAACAACTGAGAAGATCAACCAATCTGTTTATTTTACTCTAGAGGATAATAAAATACCTCTACTTTTAAACTTACTAGAAGATGAGAAAGTTGAAAGAGTATTAGTTTTTTGTAAGGCGAAATATTCAGTAGCAGCTATCGTTGATGCTCTAATGGCAAACGATATAACAACTGGTGAGATCCATAGTAATTGTACTCAGACTCAAAGAAATGAAGCTATTGCTAATTTTACTGAAGGAAATATTAGAGTACTTGTGGCCACTGATATTGCTTCCCGTGGTATTGATATTGATGATGTGACTCATGTTATAAATTTTAATATGCCTGAAGATGCTACTTTTTATGTGCACCGAATTGGTAGAACTGCTAGAGCGGGGAGAGAAGGGGTTGCAATTTCATTTTGTGCTGAAAGAGACTTAGCTCTTCTTCGCAATGTGCAAAAACTTATTGGTATTGAAATTCCTAAGGTCGTAGACCATCCTTTTCACCATGTATATGCACCCCTTAGGAAAACTGGAAGCCACAGAGACTCTAGTGCAGCGATGAGAAGAAATGATAGAAAACGTCCTTCTCAAGCAAAGAGAGCTTCTAAGAAAAAGCTACTTGGCAAATTAAAAAATAAATCAAATACTTGATCAAAGAAAAAAACTAAAGTGTAGATTTCTTAATTTTTTTGTTAAACGTTATAGTCTTGTAAAGATTTCTCCTATTTATCTCTGTTCCAAAGAGTAATATAATCACGACATACTTATATAAAAAAACAAATTCAACCAAGGAGAATGGATGAAAAGATTATTTTTGTTATCATTAACATCAGTGTTATTTTTTAGTTGTGCGGCTTTAAAAAAATCGCAAAATATTAATAAAATTATGGATAAAGAAGTATTAAACTTCTCAGCACAGAAAGTTTATTCTGCTGCCCAGGCTGAGTTTAAATCAATGTTTGTTCCCCTTGTAACAAAAGGGAAATTTCATGGAGAAACAAAGTGGCTTACAAAACCAGCGAAACTTGGAGAAAAAGAATATAAAGAGAAAGATCACTTTGTTGTAAAAGTAACTTCAAAAGGTAAAAACAAATCGATTATTCGAGTAACGCGTGAGGTTCAAAATAACTATATGGGTCCGTGGGAGAGTAAAGGTTCATCGAGAATGCAAGTTTATGAGTACAATGTTCTTAAGAGGCTAGATCCAAAGCGTGGAATGCAAATAGATAAAAAAGCTGAAACAATGAAATAAATATAAATTAAATTTTCTAGCTTACGTATACTACAGTCGCGTAAGCTAGAAAAATAAGAGGTTAAAAATCAAAACGATTATTTTTTTACATGGTGGCCCAGGGTTTCAAGATTACCTCGAACCCTTTTTTGAAAACTCATTTCCAAATCACAAATGTATTTTTTATAACCAAATTCAAGGCGAGAAAACGGCAATTAAGGATTTAATTGATCAGCTAGACTTAATTGTAAGTTCTTGTGAAGGTAAGCCCGTTTTAGTTGGGCATTCATGGGGGGGAGTTCTTGGTTGTGAATACGCTATTCAAAATCAAGATAAATTAAGTGGCATCGCTCTAATGAGCACTGGTCTTGAGTCTTCTCAGTGGGGTTTATATAATAAAGAATTAGAATCTAGAGGTATAGAAGATATAAGTCGGGATGAGCTATTTTTTACTGAATCTGAACTTGAGTTTGGAAAAAAAATGTTTGAACATAAATCGTGGGATAATTTTTGTGGAGATACCTTTGATTCAATTTTTGAAAGTTATCTAGAAGATTACAATTTATTAAAAGATTTGGCTTCTCTTGATTTACCCATCTTAAATATTTTTGGTGATCGGGATTTACGTTTTTCTAAAACGGTCACAACTTCATTTAAACAGTACAATAAAAATATTGAAGATCTAGAAATTAAAAATAGTGGCCACTTCCCATTTTTAATTAATTCTAATAGAGATCTTATTGTTAGTAAGATTGTAGGTTTAGGATCTTAAGTTGACTGAATATCTCGGATAATGTTCCATATTTCACATATAGTATTACATTTCATATGATATCCATTAGATTTTAAAAATGGATTTTTATGAACTTAAATACTTTGTATATTAGCCTTCTAGCTATCACTTTAAGCAGCACAGCCTTTTCTCAAGTGGATAAAGCGCTAATACCTACGCAAGAAGACAAGTGTCATTCAATAGATCTTAGAAACGAATATTTGGGTGTAAATAGGGATCAAGGAGAAATTAGTTGGTGTTATGCCTACACTAGTTCTGACTTATTGGCCTATCACTTTAAGACAGACAGAATTTCAGCAGCTGACACTGCAATTTCATACAATAATTTAAATCTTCCATCTTTAATGAAGCTTGTTGGAGATATTTTTACAAACCCTCGCACAAATCCTCGCTATGACCTTCCTTTTCAAACTGGATTTTCAAATTTGGCCATAAGTAATAAATTAAAAAATGGTATTTGTTTTGAAAAAGATTTTCCATCAGAGCAGATGGTCAAAGTTTCTATTAAAAATAATATAGAGTCTTCAAGCATTATAAGAATGGAAGATGCGATGATGGATATTATTGAGCTTAGTAAGAAAATTAAATCTGGAGCTATTACTAAAACTAATCTTCCTTATTATTTTAGAATAAGTAATATGTCTAAAAATGACTTTTTCTCAATACTTAAAAAATCAAAAAGAAAAACAGTTTGGGAGAATTTAAGAAAAGTCGCTTGTAGTAATCCTCAATTTGAAAAAGAAGTCGCTATAGGACAGGTTATACGCTTTTCAAGAATCTTTTCTAAAATTAATAAACAGCTAAATAGAGATAATATCGTTGCAATTGATTATTCGAGTAAAATCTTAAAAAACGCAAACCATAGAAATCCTCTCTCAAGCCTTCATACCTCTAGTATTGTGGGCAGACGCTTTAATAAAACCAACAACCAATGTGAATATCTAATTAGAGACTCGCATGGAACAGATTGCTCTCAATACGACCAAACATGGAGTTGTGAGGCAGGTAATATCTGGATTGATGAGGCAAGTCTTTATCCAAATCTTCTTCGAGCCGTTTATATAAAATAAGATGTAACAAGTTTTTTTCACTTTTTCTTTGATAGAACCCTAAACTGGTTTTAGAAGGAGAGAGATATGAGATATTTAATTGTATTATTATTTGTTATGACTGGCCAAGCATGGGGAGAGACTCTGGATATTATTGATATTCAAAGCTCATGTAAAGCGATTAGAGATGGGTTCGTAGATGAGAGGCCGGCCCATCAATCCAATTGTAGTCAAAATGTACAGAGCGAACATTTAACAAATTATGATCATCACCTTGTAGTTGATAGCATCGATACAGAGACGAAGTTATCAGTTAAGTCCAAAGTAATCATGGATGAGTCGGACCTTACAAATATTTGTGAAAGATTTGAAAAGGCTAAACAAAGCGATAGTGACTTAAAGGCTATAAGCTTTGATATTCCGACTAAGGATACTAAGGACAAGAAGAAAAGAAAATGGAAAATTATCTTCACTTTTGGACCGTTTTTAGCTTTCCATCATAAAATGGATATGAAGATTAAAAATGGTGATACAGACGCTATAATTAAGGGAATAAAGCCTATTCAGCGCACGAGTATGCATCACTACAATATATTCTCCGGTAGAACAAAGCCTGGACAATTTTTAGATGAACCACAAAATAGAATCACACTTGAACTTGTAAACGATAAGATGTTTCTTGGGCTGGAATATTCACATCCAAAGATACTTTTCCAAGATGAATGGGACACCCCAGAAAACAATCAAGAAGTTGATATTGAAGGAACAATCGGAAATGAAGAAGTAAATGTTCAAGGTGTGCCTTTAAAAAATTATATTTACCAAATCCAAGCGAGTCATGGAAATACAAATATCAATGCCTTTGCTGGAAAGAATTTTAATCTTGCTGGTAAAAAAGATGGAAATAATCTTCAGCTACAGGTTGGAGGGGGAGCAGGTGTTTCTTTTGCAAATGGAGTAACAAAGTATTATCACACTGATGCGAACGGAGATAAAACATTAAAAATAACTAAGAACGCTGGAATGAAGATATATGGATATAATGTAGCCGGTAAGGTTAGGTTAAGACATAACTTTCTAAAAGGAAGAATGAATGCAACATTAAAGTATGATGGAGTTTATACAAGGATTAATGGCCAACTTGGTGGACTTCATGCTGAAGGAAATCTTTTTTCTCATCAAGTTGGAGTTGCAGTAGGCCTTAAGTTAGATGGTCTTTTTAAAAAGAAGTGCAAAAAGAAAAAATGTAAAAAATAAGGAATAATTATGAATACGATGATAATGGGTTTTTTAATGTTAGTGAGCTTAGATTCCCTTGCAGGGTGTATTGTTTTAACAGACTTTTCTGCAAACGAGCTATCTGCTCAAAGAGATGAATATATCGCAAACATCCTTACAGAAGCTCTAGATTTAGAAGATACAACTTTTACTGAAAATACAAATGATCAAAGTGATTATGAATTATTTCAAGAAAAAAATACTGAAAGCTTTGTGGTTGGATCTAATGCTCGTGGTGAAAATATTTATAACTATAAAACTACTAGAAGTTACCAAATATACAAAAATAAAGAGCAAATTATGGAAACGTCTCCTGTCACTAAATGGGGACCACACCTTAAAAACCTATCTCGTGCTCTTAGAAGTATAGGTTGTAAATAATTAGAATTTACTTGTTAAATCAATAGCTTAGTCTAGCTGTAACAAGTTTTTTTCACTTTTTCCACCCATATCTCCTATTCTAGTTCTAGAGAAGGAGATACATATGAAATCATTATTTTTATTATTTACAGTTTTAGGTTCAATGAGTTTATCGGCACAAGTTTTAGAGGTAAACCTTGAAGATGTTAAAAGTTTAGAAGAAGCTAAAAGATTGGGAATCACAGAGCAGATGATTCAATCTAAAATTCAAAGTTCTAAATCAGATGTTTTAAAAAGTTTTGAAATTGATGATCAAAGAGATTTAGAATTAAAATCAATTCAAGTGAAAATTGCTGATGCAAAAATGCTAAAGACAGCTACTGAAGAGGATTGTATCTCTTGTAGCCAAAGATCAATTACAACTTCAGCTTCAATTGATAGTCAGTCAAAAAGTGTTTTAGAAGCCGTAGGTCAATTAAAAGAAGTTAAGGCAGCACCTAAGGGAGTTTTATTTGTTACATGGGGTTACAATAGAGGGTTTCATACTAAGTCTGATATAACAGTAAAGACTCCTGATGGTAAAATTGTTATTAAGGATGCTGTTGGAGTAGATAGACCATCAAAGTTTAGTTTGAAATATTTAAAGCCAAGTAAATTTTCAGTACCTCAGTATAATTTAAAAGTTGGTTACTGGTTTTCTAAAGATTCAAAATTTGGAATTGGTGCAGGAACTGATCATATGAAGTGGGTTTTTGATGAACAACAACAATATGATATTGAAGGGCATTTTAATAAACCATTATGGGTTAGAGGTGAGCAAAAGGACTTTGAAGAAATCAAAGCTGGAAAAGATGCAAGCTTTCTAATGCTTGAGCATACAGATGGCTATAACTATCCATATCTTGAAGCTCTTTATAGGGAATCACTTTTGGCGACTAAAAGAGTAGATATTGATTTTGTTGCTGGTGGTGGAGCTGGACTGTTAGTTCCTAAAACAAGAACAAGAGTTGCTGATAGAGAAGACTCAGGTCAATATAGAGACATAGATAATAAATTTAAGGTTGCAGGGTTTGGTGTTCATGCAGATGTATCTTTAATGATAAAGTATAAAAAGAAAAATGGAGTAAGCTTCTTTGTTAAGCCTACTGTAAGAGGAGTTGCTGGAAAGATTAATAATGCTCTATATCTTGGTAGTGAAGATGGAAGTATCTCTCAGTCAGTTATTTACACACTTGAACCAAGCGTAAATATAGGAACAGAAATACCTTTAAGTATTATCAATAACCCTGAAAAACGCATGAGAAGAAGAGAAGCAAGAAAGCTTAGAAAAATGAAAAAACTTGAACAAGAAGAAAATAAAGAGCTTACACTAGAACAATTACAAGAGAAGATGAATTCTTAAGCAGCCTTTTTATACTTACCATCAATATTTTCAACTTTAAAATTATTCTTTTTAAGAACCCTCGAGATGAGGGTTCTTAATTTTTGATCATTCTTTGGTGACCACTGCTCTTCCCAAATAAGCTCTATTAATTGATCTTTACTTAAATAAAAGCCATCAAGACTAAAGATATATTCTAGTTTTGCTGTATTGCTCGTAAGTGCTTTGAGCTTTTGCAAATCTATTTGAGAATCTGATTGTGTTGAAGTGTCTGACCCAATCTTTTGAAGTGCCTTTTGTAAACTGATCTTAAATAGATCCTTAGGCGCTGTGTAGTTAAATTTTTCACTGTATACACTTGGGTTTAATTTCTCTAGCATTACCCAGTACTCTTTTGCCTCTTCGATGTTGTGAAGATCTAGACACTGAATAACCTTTAATTGATAAAATAAATATTCGACTTCTTGAAAGTCTCTTTTGTACGCATATATAGACGCATTCTTTGTAAAGAAATTTAAAAGAGTAAGCATGTATTTGTAATTGGATTTTACTCCAAAGCCACCAAGGTCTTTATATTGTTTGAGAACTTCGTAACATTCATCAAAATTATCATGTGATAGATAAATCATAAATTCGAAGATTAAGTACATTTTTAAGTTTGATGATATTTCTTTTTCAAAACTCAATCTTAGCTCTTTAATTTTCTCAAGAGTTCTTTCTTTATTTTGCTCGAGAAGATTTATAAAAATTTGATAATTGTAATCGAGGATTTGGTGCTCAGAGGACTCATCCTTAAAGCTTAGAAAAACTTGATAATACTTCTTTAAGCGCTGTACATCTTTCATGTTTAAATAAAGCATAGATATAGCAGATATTGGCTTGTAGATATGTTTCTTATCATTGTAGGAATCAAAGCCCAGAATCGCAGTAGTAAGGTTCTTTGAAGCCAATTCGAAGTTTCCCATGTGATTATGAATTAAACCGCAGATATAACTTTGATATAGCTTTAAAAAATCATTTTGTACTGATGTATTAGAAATTATCTCTAGTGCCTTATGTGGCTTGTTTTTTTTGAGAGCGTAGACTGCTTTTAAGATACTCTTTTGTTCTTGATTGATATCCTTATGTGTTAGGTATTCTTTAAATTTTTTATGATTTGTATTTATTGTCTCATATGCTCTTAAGAATAGTTCTAAATTCTTTGGAGTCTTCATTTTATTTTTTCGTTTGAGTATTTAAAAGAAGTAGAGAGTCCATTTGTGAAGTTATCTCTTTTTCTTCCTTGCTCGGTGAATAGTAGCCAGTACATTGAACACTGATCGAGTTATACTCTTCTTGAATTTTAGAAATAGTTTTTATGAAATTTTTAACTTGAGACGAAAGCTCAATTTTGTCAATCTTATCATGGCATTCTCCAGATGTTAGTTGAGTTTCTGCTTTTGCTCCTTTGATTTGAGCTGTAATATTTGCACTAACAAGTAGAGAGACTTCATCGAGAACTTCCTTGAATGAATTAGTGTCTTTCTTTTTTGAAAATTTCTTATAATCAGAAACAAGTTTTATCATCAGTTCAAGTGCTGAATCTTGATGATGCTTACAATATTTTAGTTGATCCGAAGAAGGCTCAACACCTTGTTCTGCAGCAACAGATTCAACATCTTCCATACCTATGACTTGAATTTTTTTACAAAGAAGACAGCTTTTTGCAATTGAATCTGAATCTATAACATCAGAAGGAGTAGTATCAATATTACAACAGCTCGAAGTGTGTTGTGCGAATACTGAGAATGTCATAACAAAAAGAAGTATCATCAATTTCATACATTCTTATCGTCATGTAGGGGCAAAATCTTTAAGTTAAATAGAAGCTATTTAACTCCTAATATTAGTTACTTAACCGAAAGTTGGATGCGAATAAATGATCCAAGTTCAAAGAGGATTAGGCCTGAGATATAAGCTCCTATTAGCCAAAAAGAAGTAAGTTTTAAATAAAGTTCGGCTCCTGAAAGCATAAAGACCAAAAGAGCGATAGAGCAAAGACTAAAGAAATATAGAAACTTTGAATCTCTAATCTTAGAAACTTCAGGTGACTTCAATATAAAACTCGCAAAAACAGCACCGGTACCTATAAATATTGAACCACAGATAAGCATGCATATTTGCTCACCAAAATTATAATGAAAATAATGGTAGGCTTTGTGATTATTTGTCAGGCTTAAAGTGAACTGTGGGCAAAATAGCATTGTAATAACACCAATGAATGCTTGAATCGTCAGAAGTTTTGTAAAAACACTCCATGGACTTGGATCAAGTTCTTTTTGAATCTTTGCTAAGACTGAGTTACTGATCTCTTTTGAAGGAGATTTACTAGAGTCTTTGATAAAATCTTGAAAGTCATCATTCATAAAGAACTTCCTTTATATTTCTTACGAAGCTTTGCAAGCCCTCGAGAGATAATTTTTCTGGTATTAGCTTTTGAAGTATTTAATACTTTTGATATTTCATCAAAGTCTTTAGCAGAATAATATCTAAGACTGATGGCCTCTTTTTCATTTGAACTGAGTACTTTTTCTTTATTTAAATCAACATAATCAACCTCATTTTCTTGTGTTGATTTAGCATCTGTTTCTTTAAATTGAACTTCAATGATTTTTTTCTTTTTTAAATAATCAAGAAGCTCACTTTTTGAAATAGTATAAATCCACTTTAAGAGAGGATACTTACTGTTATAATTATCTTTAGATTTATGAAACTTTATAAAAATATTTTGAAATACATCCTCAACAGCAGACTCGCTTTTAAGTCTTTTATTTAGGTAGGTATAAATATTGTTTTTATAGCGCATGTAAATAGCTTCAAATGCCATATACTCACCATCAACATAAAGTTGCATAAGTTTTTCATCCTCTAAATGTGAAAATGGATTAACCACTTCTACCTCTTATTACGATTCAAATCTTGGTTTTGTGACATTATTATTTTTTTATTACCTAAGTATCTAAAACTACTACAGATTTTAATGAATGATAAGTTTTTTGTCACAAAGAGACTCATTTGCTCGTAATACTTCATGAAATTGGTTAATTAGGAGATAATTTGAAATTATTAACATTAGTATTTATGTTTCTAGCAGCAAATCTTGAAGCAGCAAGTTTTGAAGAGGCTACAAAGAAGTTAGCTTCACATGCAAGTATTGAGGCAATTAAGTATTATTCTAAGGCCGAAATGGCAAGTTCAGATCAAAAAGGATCATGGGGAGATCCAAGTATAAAACTCGCTTTCAAAAACTTTCCCAAAGATAATTTAAGTGATGATAAATCTCCCATGACAGGAATTGAATTATCTCTTTCTCAAAAAATTTCCCTAACGACGAAATATGGTAATTATAAGAATGCCTCTAAGTCTAAGGCAAAAGCACTTGAATTTGAAGCTCTTGATAGTGAGAAAAAACTTCTGAAAATACTTTGGGAAACTCTAGTTATTCGCAAAAAAAGAAATAAAGATATTTTGATATTAAAAGAGAATTTTAATTTTTTAAAAAGAAAATTAAAAATAAGTAAAAAATTATATGCAAATGGAAAGATATCTCAGCAGGCTTTGCTTGAGTTGCAAATACGAATTTCTCAGCTTGAGGTTCAAATTAACAATGTAAAGAGTGAACTTTTAGAGATCTCAGATGAAATTAACTATTTAGTTGGATTTAATAATATTTCAGAAATGTCTATTCCGTGGAATTTACTTTCAAAGATAAATAAGAAAAAAAACAATGATAAAGATAAGATGTTTAAACAAAAGCTTCAAGCATCTGAATTTAACCTTACGGCATCAAGACAGGATTTTATTCCCGATCTAACTTTTTCAATTGGAGCGACAAAAAGATCGAATATTGATGATAATGGAGACTTCTTAAGTGCTTCAATTAGTTTTCCTCTACCTTTCTCTGATATAAAAAGTGCAAATAAAAACAAAGCTATTAACGAAAAGTATAAAGCTCTTAAAGAATATGATGATTATAAAAATAGAAAGAAAAGAAAAATATTTATTTTGCAAAGAGAAATAAAAAAGATCGCAAAAGAGCTAGCTATCTTAAAAAATAGAACAATCATATATGCCAAAAATTCACGAACAATTACTAGTAAGTCCTACGGACTTGGTGGGGCGAGCTATATTGAGCTCTTACAAAGTGAATTAAAGCTTCAAAAAATATTACTTCAAAGAAATAGACTTGAGGCCAAACTCGATATTACAAAAGTAAATTTAAAATATATTCTGGGAGAACCACTTAAATGATAAAAATAATAAAACTACTTCTATTGTTTTCTGTTGCTAGCTTTTTTGTATCATGTACTAATGGCTCTAAAGAAGAAGATACTGAAAAAGTGCATGATAAGACTCATGTGTATTATACCTGTTCTATGCATCCAAGCATTAAGGAAGATAAGCCTGGCAAATGTCCAATATGTCATATGAATCTAACTAAGGTTGAAGTGGATTTAGATATGAATGAATCTGAGTCTGAAAAATTAAAATTAAGTTCAATTGCACCAAAAGAGATATGGCAATGTAGGGACTTTCCCGATGTAACAAGTGAAGTTGAAGATATTTGTCCCATGGATGGATCAAAGATGATCAAGAAGAAGATGAATCCTATGGCCTCAAAGATAGTAGCAAAGGTTAAGCTTAGAAAAGCACAACTAGATCATTTTAAAGCCGATTTATTTCCAGTAACAAAAATGAAAATGATTAAAAAAATTCGTCTATTGGGATCAGTTTCCCAGTCAGAGGAGAAAGAGAGTAATATACCTGCAAGAATTGGTGGAAGAGTAGAGAAGGTTTATGTGAAATCTAAAGGTAGTATCGTAAAAATCGGCGATCCTGTTGTTGATATCTATAGTCCAAGATTAATCACAGCTGGAGAGGAGTATCTTCTAGCTAAAAAAAGTTATAAAAAAAATAAATCGAAAGAATTTAAGTCAATGCTTGATCAAAGTATTGAAAGATTAAGACTTTGGGGGATTGAGAAATCGCAATATGAAAAATGGTTTTTAAACAAAAAAGTTCCGAAGAATATAACTATCTTTTCAAATACAACAGGTATTGTAAGATCAAAAAATGCGGTGACTGGTAAATACTTCAAAGAGGGGCAAAATTTCTTTGAACTCTCTGATCTTAGTGATGTTTGGGTTGATATAGATGTTTATGAAAGTGATTCTTCTCTTGTTAATCTTGGTCAAAAGATTGATCTTAGTTTTTCTGCGCTTCCTGGTGAGAGCATTACGGGCGAGATCGATTTTGTAAGTCCTGTTTTGGATAAAAAATCTAGAAGTTTGAAAGTGAGAACCACGATAAAAAATAAAGGTGGAAAACTCAAACCTGGAATGATTGCAAGTGCTGTTTTAAACATCGAAATCAAAGGTGAACCTCTTGTTATCCCTAGATCCGCTGTCATTGATACAGGTGAGAGGAAAGTCGTATGGACTCAAGTGAATTCAAAAAAATATCAAGCAAGAATTATTCAAACGGGCTACGAGTCTGGAGGATACGTTGAAGTGAAAGGTGGAGTGATAGAAGGTGAAAAAGTTGTTATTGAAGGAAGCTTTCTTCTTGATGCTCAGGCACAGCTTTTTGGTGGCTATGAAGATATAAACAAAAACAGCATGCAACATAATCACTGAGGAAAATATGATTCAAAAAATAATAGAGTTATCCATTCGAAATAGATTAGTTGTAGTTATGGTGTTTATTGTAATTGCTTTAATATCAGTTTTTTCATTAAAGACGGCAAGAGTCGATGCAATTCCAGATATCGGTGAAAATCAACAAATCGTTTTTACTGAGTGGGCTGGAAGATCACCAAAAGATATTGAAGAGCAGGTGACTTATCCTCTTAGTGTGCTACTTCAAGGAATACCTGGTGTTAAAAATATACGAGGAACTTCAGCATTTGGTTTTTCCATTATTTATGTCATATTTAAGGACGATGTAGATTTTTATTGGAGTCGAAGTAGGTTACTTGAAAAGCTTGCAAGCTCTAAAGAAAAACTACCTCCTGGTGTTAATTCGAAAATGGGGCCCGATGCTACTGGGCTTGGTCAAATTTTTTGGTATACGATTGAAAACACAAAAGATGCTCTACATCCAAAGTCTCTTGCAGAACTTAGATCAATACAAGATTTCTATGTGAAGTATCTCCTTCAAGGTGTTGAGGGGGTTAGTGAAGTTGCAAGTATTGGTGGCTTTATAAAAGAATATCAAATTGATGTTGACCCTAATAAATTGCTCGCATTTGATATTCATTTTTCAAAATTAATTAAAGCGATTCAACAAAGTAATCTCGATGTCGGAGCTGAGGTTCTCGAAGATGGTGATAGGGAATACATTGTTCGAGGCAAAGGTTTTTTTAAGTCTATTGAAGACATTGAAAATGTAGTTGTAAGTGTAAAAAACAATTCACCAATAAGAGTAAAAGATCTATCTCGAGTTGGAATCGGTCCAAGTTTTAGAAGGGGTGTATTAGATAAAAATGGAACGGAATCTGTTGGTGGTGTTGTAACGATGCGCTTTGGAGAGAATCCTAAAGAGGTTATTGATAAGGTCAAGGATAGACTCAAATCTGTAAAAATGGGTTTACCCAAAGGAGTGAAGCTAGTTCCGTTTTATGATAGAACAGAGGTTATAGAGCGAACGATGAATACCGTGTACTCTGCTCTTAGTCAGGAAATTATAATTACCGTTGTCGTTATTCTTTTATTTTTACTTCATTTTAAATCTTCAATACTTGTTTCTTTAACTCTTCCTTTTGGAGTTGGGATTAGTTTTATTTTAATGAAGACTCTTGGAATTGATTCAAATGTTATGAGCTTGTCAGGACTTGTTATCGCTATTGGCTCGATGGTTGATATGGGAATAATTATGACGGAGAATATTTATTCTCATCTTGCACAAAATCCTTATGCAAAAAAGTCAGAAAGAATTGAAATTATAATTAAATCGGCTAGGGAGGTTGGTCCTGCGATTTTGACAGCAGTAGCTACTACCATTGTAACTTTTCTTCCCGTTTTTGGGCTTGAAGGGAGTGCAGGTAAATTATTTGGGCCACTGGCATGGGCAAAAACACTTGCTATGTTTGGATCAGTAGTTGTTGCTATCATTCTTGTTCCAGCTCTTAGTTGTTACTTACTAGATGAAAAGCTAAAACCAATTAAGAAAAATAAAGTAAGTAGCTTTATTGTTAGTAGTTATAGGCCCGCACTTCGTTGGATGCTTGAAAATAGAATGAAGTTTTTAGTATTACCAACTTTGATATTTATTCTTGGTGCATTTTCATATACTCGCCTTGGAAAAGAATTTATGCCTTCTTTAAATGAAGGAGAGATCCTTTATATGCCAGTTACGACTCCTGATGTGAGTATGACTAAGGCAAAAGAGCTATTGGCTTATACAGATAAAAAATTAAAAGAGCATCCACTTGTTCAAGATGCCATTGGAAAATTGGGAAGAGCTGACACGGCAATAGATCCAGCACCCATTGCAATGTTTGAAACAGTTATAAAGCTTGTGCCAAAAGAAAACTGGCCAAGTGGAACATCAATTTACGATATAATGAATGATTTAGATGCAAAAATGCAAGTACCTGGACTAGTAAATGCATGGCTATTTCCTATTGAAAATCGGATTGCAATGATTTCGACAGGGATAAAAACTCAAATTGGTATAAAAATTTTTGGAGACAATTTAAAAACTCTAGAAAATTTAGCTGCAAAGATTGGAGCTGAAGTTAATAAGATCAAAGGAGCCTACGGTGTTTACGCTGAAAAAATTACGGGTAAGCCATACATTGAATTTGATTTAGATAGAGTTTCTGCCAGCCGCTATGGGATTAATACCGGAAGTATTAATAAAATTTTACAAACTGCAGTTGGTGGAATGACAATTGGTCAATTTTATGAGGGACGCCAGAGATATCCTATTAGGGTGAGATATAAAAAAGAACTTAGAGATAGAATTGATGAATTGAAAAAAGTTCTTGTTCCAAGTCCTCTTGGACAACATATTCCTCTTGAACAATTAGCTGATATCAAAATTGTTACAGGTCCCGCTGCAATTCAATCTGAAAATGGAATTCTTCGCTCCCTAGTTCTTCTTAATGTTCAAGATCGTGACTTAATCGGTTTTGTCGAAGAGGCAAAAGAGCATATCGAAAAAACGGTTGAGCTTCCAAGTGGTTACTCTATTGTGTGGGCGGGTCAATACGAAAGCCAAGTTAGATCTAATAAAAGACTTATGCTTCTTGTTCCAATTGCTCTTTTAATAAATTTACTTCTAATATATATGGGAATTAGAAATCTAAGAAATGCTGCAATTATTTTTAGTGCTGTACCTATCGCATTTGCTGGAGGACTAATTCTTCTTTGGATAGGAGGGTTTAGTACATCAGTTGCTGTTTGGGTTGGGTTTATTGCTCTTTTTGGAATTGCTGTAGATGATGGAGTCGTTATGATGACTTATCTTCAAGAAGCGACAAGAGTGCATAGGCCAAAGAACTGGATTGATTTAAAAGAATGTATTCTTGAAGCCGGATCCAGAAGAATTAGACCTCTTGTTATGACGACGACAACAACTGTAGTTGCTCTCGTTCCTATTATGTGGTCAACAACCACTGGAAGTGAAGTCATGAAGCCCATGGCCATACCAACTCTTGGTGGAATGCTTGTGGAGCTTGTTACATTATTTATTGTCCCCGTTATTTATTCTTATTTTGAACACAAAAAAATATTATTAGAACAAGGAGAAAATTATGAGTACTAATAATGAAAAAAGAAGTTATTTAAAACAAAGTATATTAACACTATGCTTATTAGTTGTTTCAACGCTTAGCTTGCAAGCTTATGCTTCTGGAGATCATGACTCTCACGGTAAGATGAATCATTCTTCGAAGATTAGACAAAAACTTTCAGAATCAACGAAAGGATCAATATTAAAGGTTTTAGAAAGTAATGAAAAACTACAAAGTTCATTTTTTAAATATGACACTCAAAAGATTGAGGACAATGCTAAAGAGCTTCAGGCTTCTATAGAGAAAATTGATGATCAGAAAATCAAAAAACTTTTGAAGTTTTCAGTCACAAAACTTTCCCTTATGACTAAAAATTCTAGTAGGAAAGATAATAATCAAAACTATCATCTTGTCTCAATGGCCTTGATCCATTTAATAAATACCTATGAGGTTGGTGGAGACTATAATGCTTTTTCTTGTCCAATGGTTAAGAAAAAATGGATCCAAAATACTTCAAAAAATAAAACCGTTAATAATCCCTATGCGCCTAAGATGGCGATGTGTGGCTCTCAAGATTCTAAGTTTTAAGAAAATAGATTAAATAGAAAAATTGACATAAAAAAAGGGAGACTTAAAGTCTCCCTCTTTCTTAAAAATATATTTTATTAATTATATTTTTTTAACTTGAACAGCACAAGGACCTTTTTGACCTTCACCAACTTCAAATTCAACTTTGTCGTTGTCTGTTAATGTTCCAAACTCAACTGCTGAAACGTGAACAAATAGATCTTTTCCACCGTCATCTGGAGTGATGAATCCGAAACCTTTTGTGTCATTAAAAAACTTTACTGTACCTGTACTCATAATTTTCCTTATACTATTAGACCACTTTGATGTGGCCCGTTACTTATGCATAAGGTTTTACGACTTGATAAATAGGAAGTAAAGTGAATTTAGTTAAAATTTTTAGATATTATTTATGCTTTAAATAGCAGACTGCCTAAGTTATTGAAAAAAGGTTGTTTCCGATCTATATTTTCATAGAAGATATGCTTCTAAGTGCCTTGGTACTTTCTTGTTGAAATATAAGAACTTTTTTAAAGTAGCAACTTTCACTGTTTCCTGATTTACAGGACTTTGTCATTTTAGAGATATCAACCTTAATAAAATATTCAGAAAGTACCAAAAGTGACTGCTGCATGGTCAACATTAACTTTCTATCCTTGCATTTCATAGTATTTTTACATCGTTTTTTAGTTTCAATAATTTTTTCTATATGTGGCTCAACTATTCTTTGATCAGTAGGACTGAGATTATCTTCTGCTAGTTTTTTAAACATTTCTGGATTGTTAATATACTGAAAACCTTTTTTTAAGTTTTCTTGAATATTTTTTTTACATTGAGGGTCTTTGCTTTCAAATCCATTACACTTAAGTGACAGACAAGCTTTCTCTACACCTTGCTCACAGTACATCTTGGCTATGCTATCAAGGTTTTCTTTATTATTTTTTACATCATTTATAATGTTCTTTAAATCAGTTGTATTTGTCGCAGAATACTCTTTAATCTTAATACTTGAAATTTTTCTTTTGGGAGCCTTTGTTATGTATGGTTTATCCTCTTTGTTGCAACTTGGCTTATGACCTAATTTGCAACCCATTTTATAGAATCTATCACTCATTTCTAATTTGTTTTTTCTTGAGTATAGTCTAGCAAGGTTATAGCAAGCTAATTTTATATTCCTTTTTTCACAGCTAATTTTTAGGTGTCTAAATGCTTCGCTTTCAGCAAACGAAGAGAATACAATTAAATTTAGTAAAATAAGTAATTTCATGAACTACTAATCGGAAGATTCTTGATAAACTTGATTGTTTTAGTTTAGGTCGAGCTCGTTTTCTTCATTTTCTCTACATCTAACACACTCTTTGTCAGACATGGGCTTCGTATAGGTCATATCTTCTTTATAAACAGATTTAACGGCCTTCTCTAGGTGATGGGGTGTGAAGTCTGAGCAAATATCACAATACTCTTCAACAACATCAAATATCTGTAGATGTTCAGTCTTTATAAGTTGCTCGATGCTTTCATCTAATTCATTTGTATTAATCATCAAACACCTCAGCTCTTTTTCTTTGAAGTTTTTTGTAGCTTTCGATTAGTCGATTGTGTTTATCCAGTCCTGCAAGATTCATATCTGTTTTTGTTAATCCATAAAAACGAATATCGCCTTTAATAATGGAAAACGTTGTATCGACAAGCTCTTCTCCGTACATGCTAGATAAAGCCTCTTTATAGTCAGATAACTTTAACTCTTGAAGAGTAATATCTAAAACGACATTTAAAAGTTGATAGAACTTTTTTCTTTCAGGGAGGTTGTCATTGAAAGCTTGGAATTGTTCAACAAACATCTTGGCTTCTTCGAAGTTTTTAAGAGAAAGATTTATTAAACATTTTAATTCTCCGATATCACACTCAGCCCAAGTGGAATTATCATCAAAGGCAACACCAATGAGTTCACCAAGAGGCATATAATTATCGAGTTCACTTTCTTCAAGATTTTCTAGAAGTTCATGAAGTTTTGTATCACAAAGTGTGTGGATATTTAGAATATCTTCTCTAAACCCTAATGCTCTATTATGATTATCCCAAATTAGATCTTCAGGTTTATAGATCTCTGAGTAGTCAGGAACAAGGATGCGGCAAGCACAAGCTCCTAGTGAGTCATAGTCTGCGATATATACGTCTTTATTGAGATCTTTTAAGATATTCATCATAAAATCGAATTCTTCTTTTGTAGATCCCGTATGATTCCAATGTTTAAACTCATATTCAGATTTTGAGTTAAAGAATTTCCAAGAAATAACTCCAGTTGAATCTATAAAGTGATCGACAATATTATTGTGCTCAGTAATAGCAAATTCATTAAAACTTGGAGGAAGTGTATCTTTCATACCCTCAAAGCTTCGACCTTGAAGAAGTTCTGTTAAACTTCTCTCAAGTGCAATTTCAAATTTAGGATGCGCCCCAAATGAAGCAAATACGCCACCATTTTTAGGATTCATTAAAGTTACACATATAAGAGGGTAAATTCCCCCAAGAGAAGCATCTTTTACATATATTTTAAAACCTTGCTCTTTTAGTTTTTTGATCCCTTCATCAATTTTTGGGTACTTCTGAATGATCTCACATGGAACATCTGGAAGAGAAATTTGTTCAAGGATTATTTGGTTTTTCACTGCGCGCTCAAGTACTTCTGCAAGGGCCTGCACGCGTGCTTCATACTTTGTATTTCCGGCACTCATTCCATTGCTGACAAATAAATTACCAATTAAATTCACTGGTATATAAACTTTCTTTTGATCACTTTGTCTTGTGTAGGGAAGTGAACAGATGCCTCTTTCGCTATCACCTGAATTTGTATCTATGAGATGACTTGCACAAAGCTCACCATCATTTGAGTAAATTTCTTTCAAGTAATCATCCATCAAATCTTCTGGAATTGAATCATCTTCTGGAACTTTAAACCAAGCTTCATCAGGGTAGTGAACAAATTTTGAATTTGAAACTTCAGAACCTAGATAATAATCATTGTAGAAATAATTATTGCTAATTCTTTCAAGGTACTCACCAAGAGCAGAGCAAAGAGCAGCTTCTTTCGTAGCACCCTTTCCATTTGTGTAGCACATAGGAGAGTCTGCATCTCTTATATGAACAGACCAGACATGAGGCACAAGGTTTCTCCAAGATGCCACTTCAATATTGATATCAAGTTCATTTAAAATAGAAGTCATCTTATCTATGGTTTGCTCTAGCGAGGAGTCTTTACCAAGAATCATCGTTTCAGTTTCTTTTCCTATAAATTCAGAAAAGGCTGAGTTTTGATTTTTACCAAGAATACTTTTGGCTTTTATAATAAAGTCTGGATTGTTTTGAATTACTCTTTTTACAGTACATCTATCCATTGCGGCGATAATACCTTTTTTATCTTTCTCGCTAATACTTTCAGGTAATTCGATTTGAATATCAAAAGTTTGTTTGTATCTATTTTCTGGATCGATAATATTGTTTTGTGAAAGCTTTATCTCATCTGTTGGAATATCTCTTGCGTTACAATAGACCTTTACAAAATAAGCGGCACACATGGCTGATGATGCCAAAAAGTAATCATAAGGCCCAGGTGCTGTACCATCGCCTTTGTACCGAATAGGTTGATCTGAGATAACATTGAAGTCATCAAAAAGGGCTTGGAGTCTTAAGTTTTCAAGATATTGTACATTTATTTGCATAGTGGATGGTATGTATCATCAACCACTTAGAGTTTATAGTTTTGGGGGCTAGGTGAGTAAGAATTACAAGATTTTTCCCCTTTTAGTCGTTTGTAATATATAAATATCTAATGAATAAATCTAGCACCTTCACACTCTCAATATTGGTTAACTTCCTCTTTGTATCTTCTGCATTTGGACAAGAAATGACAAATCCAAAATTTAATAAAGTGGTTAGCTCTCTTGTCTCAAAATCAGAAGCACCAACAATTGATATTAATGAATTTAAATCTGTATTAGCTAAAAACAATGTACTTGTTCTCGACGCTAGAGAAAAAGAAGAATTTGAAATTTCACATATCAAAAACGCAATAAATATAGGGTATGATAATTTTGATTTAGAGAAAGTTTCTAAAAAATTGGATAAAACAAAACCTATAATTATCTACTGTTCAGTAGGTTATAGAAGTGGACAATTAGCTGAAAAACTTATTGAGAAAGGTTTTAAAGTTAAAAATCTTTACGGTGGAATTTTCGAATGGAAAAATCAAGGTAATGATGTTTTTGATAAGAGTTCTAATAAAACTCAGAGAGTTCATACTTATAATAAAAAGTGGTCGAAGTGGCTCAAGCTTGGCGAGGCAGTCTACTAAGGCTTTTTTAGGTCAGCAACGGAGCCAGTTTCACTTCCGCAGTATGCACAGTTTTTCCACCAAGGTTCTAATTCATTACTGCACGAAGAACATATTGGATCTTCATCTGCATGCCAGTGATCGTCCTTATGATAAAGAATTTGTCCGATAATTACGATTACAGGGACTGTCGTTGCAACTTGTTTTACGATGAAAATAATTGAACCCTCAGCGTAAGCTGTATAGGTAAGAATACCAAAACCTAAAGCTAGCATTACATGATAGGTCATAGATAAATCACGCACTTCTTTATGCACATGAATCTTCCAAATTTGAAACCAGTAACTAGTAGATAATAGAGCTACAGCAGCCCAAGACAAGTATTGCATATTCTTCCTTAAATAAGTTTAACTTATACATTGTGCACAAAATCCTAATAAAAGGCTACCGCCTCGTGTCATTCTACTTTAATCTAAGATTGGCAAGGCCTGCAAATGCAGTGTTTTTAATTTTCTCGTCTTTTTGTGGCTTGGCCTTTCTTGGACCTTTTCCACTTGATTTTGAAAATTCAACAGAAGCATCACTTTTGCATGATAGAGAAATTCTTTTTCTATCTAGGTCAATTTCAGTAACTTTTACCTTTAGCTGTTCTCCAACTTTAAGTTTATCAAGAGCATTCTCAACAAACTCATCAGAGATTTGTGAAATATGAAGCAGACCACTTTCTTTAACTCCAATATCAACAAAGGCTCCAAAGTTTGTAATATTATTTACAATTCCCGTGTACCATTCGCCGGCTTTTAAATCTTTTATCGATCTAATGTCTTTTCTAAATTCAACTGACTTAAATTCAGATCTTGGATCCTGTTTCGGTGCTTTTAAACTTGAAACAATATCGTCAAAAGTAAGATCACCAATTTCTTTTTTTAATTTATTATCTGTGCCTAGCTTTTTGATTAAATCAGCATCTGTCGTAAGTTCTGCTAAAAGATGGCCA
The DNA here is from genome assembly GCA_937120495.1 of uncultured Oligoflexia bacterium. GTDB lineage: Bacteria > Bdellovibrionota > Bacteriovoracia > Bacteriovoracales > Bacteriovoracaceae > CAKZJW01. The sequence continues at coordinate 1,971 of CAKZJW010000073.1, read as the reverse complement.
TTGTCTTTACACCAATTTTCTAAAATAGCATATCGTTCAGGGTGAATAAACGTCCCATCGAGAGGGTTATCTCCACTGTAGATTCTTAAAAATCCAGCGGACTGTTCGTAAACTTTTGCCGAATACCTTGAAACATCTAAAAGTTCAGCTCTGTTTTTAAAGCGTCCAACTTTCTCTCTATGTTTTACGATATTATTCGCTACAGTTGGTCCTATTCCAGATATATAAGAAAGTAGTGGGGCACTTGCTGTATTTAAATCTACTCCAACAAAGTTCACACAATTTTCAACTACTCCTTCAAGAGATTTCTTTAGTCTTACTTGGTTTACATCATGTTGGTATTGACCAACACCGATACTTTTTGGATCAAGTTTAACTAGTTCTGCAAGCGGATCTTGGAAGCGTCTTGCAATTGAAATTGATCCTCTAACTGTAACGTCTTTATCAGGAAATTCTTTTCTTGCAATATCACTGGCAGAATAGATTGAAGCTCCTGACTCATTAACCATAGTGGCTTTTACTTCACCATCTTTAACTTGCTTTACGTGTGTCTCAACAAATTCTAAAGTCTCGCGGCCATTAGTACCATTTCCTATCGCTACGTATTCAATTTTAAATGTTTCGATTAATTTTTCTAGAATTATTTTACTTCCAGCCTCATCAAACTTTGGGGCGAACGGATAGATGACATGATCACCTACAAATTTACCTGTTTGGTCGATAACGACAATTTTACAACCTGTTCTAATTCCTGGATCAATTCCAAGTACGGCCTTTGATCCTAGATATGGTTGTAGTAGAAGGTTTTTTAAATTAATACCAAATACAGAAATAGCGGCTTCGTCAGCAATTTTCTTTAAGTCTGTTTTAACCTCTAGATCCATACTTGTTGATATATTGCTATCATAGGCTTTTTTCGCAAGAGTCTTTAGAAGTTTATAGTTTCCTAGGTTCTCACCGTTTGGAAACTCATTGGCCTCTATTGCATCGTAGGCCAGTTGTTCTTCTATGGCAGTTGATACTTTTAGAACTTTTAAAGTCATTCCTCTTCTCATCGCAAGATAGCGGTGAGTGTTTTTAGGATCTTTTATTTGATTAACTTTCTCATTAAACTCAAAAAAATCTTTAAACTTATGAGAGTCTTCAATCATATCTGCGTCTTTTCTTTTTTCTGTTTTAATTATACCAGTTTTCCAAAAGTGATTTCTGATCACTTCTTTTGTTTCAGTGTTTTGATAAAAGTTTTCTATTAAAATGTCGCAAGCACCGTTAAGGGCTTCTTTCATATCTTTAACTTTTCCTTCAGAGTCAGTAACGTAAGTTTTTTGAAACTCAGCAAGTTTAGTCTCAACTCCTTCTTTGGCTTCCATAATCCAGTTTGCTAGAGGCTCGAGACCTTTTTCTTTCGCAATTACACCTTTCGTTTTTCTTTTCGTTTTGTAAGGAGCGTAGATATCTTCTAGTTGATTTAGAGTTTCGGCTGCAAGAATTTTCTTTTGAAGTTCAGGAGTAAGCTTTTCTTGTTTCTTAATAGCTTCGAGGATATAAGCACGTCTTTTTTCAATTTCTATATACTCTTCATAGTGAAGCTGAATATCTCTGATTTGGACTTCATCAAGGTTTCCTGTGGCTTCTTTTCTATATCTTGAAATAAATGGAACAGTGTTCTCTTCGACAAATAATAGGTTACATGTAGATATGATTTTGTTGAGTGGGATTCCCGTTTTGCCTGCAGCGTAGGCGATAGCGTTGTTATCTAATTGCATTTTCTCTCCTTAAAAATCTAGTATGAAACGATAAATAAAGCGCTGTTAAATGACAAGGTTTGTGATATTTTATCTTTAAAAATAGGTGAAAAATGTTTGATAAACATATCATTGTAGTTGGATCTGGGGTGGCGGCTAAGTGTGTCATCTTTGAGCTAAACAAAAAAGGTTTTAAGAATATTACTTGTATCTCAAGTGAGGTATT
>CAKZJW010000072.1 GCA_937120495.1 uncultured Oligoflexia bacterium | reverse complement strand
GCTGTAATAAGAACATCAACACCAATACTTCCAAGAATATTACAAATGATTTGTGCTTTTTGATTGTTCGGCATCGCTTTGACAGAACTATAAGTGTCAGAAAAAAACTTTCCAATTTGACCAAATTTTTGTTTTAAAATTTTCATTCCTGCCGCTGGATTGATAAGCATGTTTCCAAGTGTTTCGGCAAAGCTCCAAAGCTTCTTTGCTCCTGAGCTTACAAAGCCCCAGTACTCACCAAGTCTCTTCCCTGGATTGTTCCATAGCTTTTTTGCTTCTGAAGATGCTCCATCCCAAATACTTTCAACAACACCGACTGTAGAGTCCTCAACACCAGAGAGAAGACCACTCATACATTCAGATAGAATTGACCCCGATGACCTATTTGCTACAGAGGTGTCGATATCGACTGTTTGGTTTGCTATGTTTGCACTACAGCTCTCATCCGCTGCATGAGCTTTTGAGATGAGTGAGAATGAAAAGTTTGAGACTCTAATTGATTTTAATTTTGAAATGATATCCACCCTTTGAGTATGAGTCGTATTTTCAAAATAAATAGCAGCTTCCTTTTTTTGGATTTTTAGATGATAAACAAACCCGCTTGCGACTTTATAGAATTTATTTAATTTATAATTACCAGATATATCAAACTTTAAAGCAACCTTGGAACTCATGTAGTGATCTGTAAAAAGCATATTAAGCTTTAGAACTTTACTTCCTTGGCTTCTAATAAATGCTCTTTTTAAATTGAGTTCTTTTAACTTATGAACAACGCTTCTTTGAGCACTGATTGGCATAGGTTGTAACGACAGAGAGTCATACTCTATGGAAGTATCTGCACCTGCAGAGCTGGCAAACAGAAGCGTAAATGTCACGATACACATAAAAAGCTTATTCATCCTTGTATTATTCGGTATTTAGAGCTTGTTTCTTGAGCTAAATTACAGTTTGTAATCGATAATTTTTATATAGTAGATTCAAAACAAACCCTTGAAATTCCAGATATTTAGGGGTAAATTTGCCAGCAAATAAACACTTTAAAGGGAGAATTAAAAATGGCAATCGAAAAAACGTTTTCAATTATCAAACCAAACTCAACTGAAGATAACAATATTGGTAATATTATCGCAGTTTTTGAAAAACAAGGATTAAGAATCGCAGCTGCTAAGTTTACTCAACTTACAAAAGAAAAAGCTGAAGGTTTCTATATTGAGCACAAAGAAAGACCATTCTTTGGAGAACTAGTAGACTTTATGACTTCTGGTCCAGTTATGCTTATGTCTCTTGAAGGTGAAGATGCAGTTCTTAAAAACAGAGAAATCATGGGAGCAACTAACCCAGCAGAAGCAGCAGAAGGTACGATCAGAAAGCTTTACGCTAAATCAATTGGTGAAAACTCTGTACATGGATCTGACTCAGCAGCAAGTGCTGAAAGAGAATTAGCTTACTTTTTTGAGAAAAATGAGCTCGTAGATAGATTTAATAAGTAATTTAAATTTAGATAAAATATTAAGAGGGCCCGGATACTTTCCGGGCTTTTTTTTTACCTAGTTTCAAACGTTTATCCATTTTAATCTATGCAAGTGTATGTAAATATTTCAATCTAATTGAGAGTAATAGCCATACGCGTTATAAATAAGTACATAAACAAATTAAAGGAATACTTATGTTTGAAATTGGAAATTATGTTGTGTGTCCCGGCCACGGTGTAGGTCAGATCACTAATGTAGAAACTAAAGAGTTAGCAGGTGAAGAGAAATCTTTCTTTATTGTAAAGATCATCTCAAACGGCATGACTATAATGGTTCCATCTGATAATAAAAATGGCTTGCGAGAGCTAATTACTGATGCAGATATCACGGACGTTTTTAGCTTACTTAATGAGCACGATGTAAAGGTTGATAACTCAACTTGGAACAGAAGACATAGAGAGTATCTTGCGAAGGTGAAGACGGGATCTCTTTTAGAGATTGCAGACGTTTTGAGATCATTATTTCTACTTAGAGCATCAAAGAAACTATCTTTTGGTGAGCGTAAGATGATGGACCAATGTAAAGAGCTTATTGTTAAGGAAATTGCAATTTCAACAGGTGGTGTTGAAAAAGAGATTGAAACAAAAATAGATTCTTGTTTTGGATAAAAATTAAAATCAAAAATATCTTATATTAGCCAGCAGCAATGCTGGCTTTTTTATTTTCAAGGTTTACTCAGAGCTGTATACTTATGTCTTACTAAGTTTATACACGGAGAAAAACATGTCTGTTCGCGTTAGATTCGCACCAAGTCCTACTGGTTATTTACATATTGGGGGAGCAAGAACTGCTCTTTATAACTATCTTATTGCTAAAAAGCACGGCGGTAAGTTCATTATTCGTATTGAAGATACTGATGAGGAAAGAAGTAAAAGAGAATATGAAAAACTTCAATTAGAAGATCTTGCATGGCTAGGGATTGAACATGATATTGGCCCAGGAAAAGAAGATGAATTTGGGCCATATAGACAATCAGAAAGACTGCATATCTATCAAGAGTATACGGACAAATTAGTAGAGGCTGGATTAGCATTTTATGATTTTTGTACCGATGAAGAAATTGAAAAAATGCGTGAGATGAATGAGAAAGAAGGTACTTCTGCTTACACTGGAAAGTGGAGAGAAGAAGCTCACTTTGCAGAGGCAAAGCAAAGAGTTGCTGCGGGTGAAAAGACATCAGTTCGCTTTAAAGTAGATCCAACAAAAGCTTATGAAATAGATGACTTAGTTAGAAAGAATGTAAAGTTCCCAGCACAAATGGTTGGTGACTTTGTCATAATGAGATCAAATGGAAAGCCAACTTATAACTTTTGTAATGTTATTGATGATCATCTACATAAAATCTCTCATGTATTAAGAGGTGAAGAGCATCTAAACAATACAGTAAGACAGCTTATGATCTACGAAGCATTTAATTGGGAAGCTCCAAAATTTGCTCACCTTTCTATTATGATAGGTGAAGATAGACAAAAACTTTCTAAAAGACATGGAGCAACTTCAGTTCACCTTTATAAAGAAGAGTCTTACTTGCCCGCGGCCATGAATAATTATTTAACTCTTCTAGGGTGGTCTCATCCAGAAGAACTTTCTGTATTTACTAAAGAAGAGCTATTCTCTGTTTTTGATGAAAATAGATTTAATAAGTCTCCAGCAATGTATGATATTGAAAAATTAAAATGGACCAACGGACAGCATATTAAACTTATGAGCGAAGATGTCTTTTTTAGTTATGCTAACGAAGCGATTGCAAAAGATCATTTTTATCATACTCAGAGTGATGAATGGAAAAAAGTTTGTTTATCTCTTTTAAGAGAAAAAATTAATATGATCACTGAAATTCCAAAACTCATTGATGAATCAATCTTAAATGAATCGTTTGTTCAAACAGACGAGCTAAAAGATATTCTTTCTTGGGAAACGACACCAGCAATTCTAAATCATGTAAAGGAAGAACTTAAAAAGGAAGAGGGGACTCACGTAAGTGCGGAGAGTTTTAATTCTTGGATGGACTTTTGCAAAAAAGAATTAAAAATTAAAGGTAAGCCTTTATTTATGGGATTCAGAGGTGTTTTAACAGGGCAGAACCATGGGCCAGACTTAAAAGTATTAATACCTTTAACACCAATAGAAATACTTCGAAAAAGAATTAATTCATTATAAGAAATAAACTAAAGCTATAAGGAAATAAAAATGGAAAAAGGACCTTCTATTTTAGAAAAAGAGCATAGAAATTTTATTGAAAATTTTATTGCTGAAGATTTAAAATCTGGAAAAAATGATGGGAAAATAATCACTCGTTTTCCACCAGAGCCAAATGGATATTTACATATTGGTCACTGTAAGGCTTTTTGTTTTAATTTTGGATTGGCAAGAGACAATGAAAATGCACATTGTAATCTTCGCTTCGATGATACGAACCCTGAAAAAGAAAGTGATGAATACGTTCGCGCTATTAAAGAAGATATAAAATGGATGGGATTTGATTGGGAAGATAATCTATTTTTTGCTTCTGATTACTTTGAAAAACTTTATGGATTTGCAGTTGAATTAATCGAAAAGGGCTTAGCCTACGTTGATGAACAGTCTCAAGAGGTAATGAGAGAACAGCGAGGAAACCTTAAAACTCCTGGTACAAATTCACCGCATAGAGACAGATCAATTGAAGAGAACTTGAATCTTTTTTCTCAAATGAGAGAGGGAAAATTTGACGATGGTCAGATGGTTTTAAGAGCAAAAATTGATATGGCACATCCAAATATGAATATGCGAGACCCTGCCATTTATAGAATTAGAAAAATTCATCACCACAGAACTGGTGATAAATGGTGTATTTATCCAATGTACGACTTTCAGCATCCTCTAAGTGATGCCCTTGAAGGTGTAACTTATTCTCTTTGTTCGCTTGAGTATGAAGATCACAGACCGCTTTATAATTGGTTTGTTGATAATACATCAGTACCTTCAAAGCCAAGACAGATCGAGTTTTCGAGATTAAATCTTGATTATACAATGATGAGTAAACGCTATCTTCTTCAACTTGTGGAAGACGGTCTCGTTGATAGTTGGACAGATCCAAGGATGCCAACTGTAAGTGGTATGCGTAGAAGAGGTTATCCTGCTGAATCAATAAGAAAGTTTATGGATATGATAGGAATGTCTAAAAACGATACAATAATTGAACTATCAGTTTTGGAAGGATGTGTAAGAGATACTCTTAATTCTTCAACTAAAAGGTGTCTAGGTATTTTAGATCCAATAAAAGTGATAATCACAAACTGGGATGCAGAAGATAAGGAAATAGATGCTCCATTTCATCCACAAGATGAATCTTATGGAACACGAAAAATTAATTTTGGAAAAGAACTTTATATCGATAGAAGTGATTGGATGGATGATCCTCCAAGTCCAAAAAAATGGTACAGACTTGGACCTGATAGAAGTGTAAGACTTAGATACGGCTGTGTAATCACTGTTGAAGATATGAAAAGAGATGAGTCTGGAAAAGTGATTGAACTTATGTGTAAGCACCATGCAGATTCATTTGGCGGTGTTCAACCAGAAGCTTTAGAGAAAAAAGTGAAAGGTATTATTCACTGGGTAAACGCTAAAGACGCAAAAGACGTTGAGGTTCGCTTGTATGATAGATTATTTAAAGTTGAAAGCCCAAAGGGAAGTGAAGACTTTAAAAATGATATTAACGAAAACTCTCTTGAGATTATAACAGCTAAGGTGGAGCCGTTTTTATTTGAGGCCCAAGCCTCTGAGCAATTTCAGTTTGAAAGAACTGGGTATTTCACAGTGGACCCTGAGCTTAGTAAGCCTGGAAAACCTGTGTTTAATCGGACAGTTACGCTTCGAGATGCTTGGCAAAAAAAGAAATAATTAACTTTATAAAACTGAGTGAAAAACCGACAAGGTTACTATGAATCTTGTTCGGTTTTTTATATTTATATTTTTAGTCAGTTGCTCAAATCAGAGTGAAAAATCGAGAGTCAATTTTAGAGAGATATCAAGCTTAAAATCCAACTATACAAACTCAGAGTTTGAGATGGATACTTGTCTTAGTTCAAAGAATCACGGTTGTAGTTTTTCAGATTTAGGATGTCAAAAAGAAGGCGCTCTTTCTTGTTCGAATTCGATTCAAGGTTTTGATCTTTCAACAAATGAATTAGAAGATCAAATTGAACAACTTGAAAACAGTAGTGTCAAAATCGCTCAATACGATTGGTTCTTTTTGAATCCATTTAAAATCAATAGAGTGCTAAATTTTATAAAGAAATTAAATGGTGCTTATTCAAAAATTAAAAAACAAGCTATAAGCTATGGACATGGTCAAGGAGTAGGGATCTCAGCAACAGCATTAGCTGTGGAGGGAAGATCTTTTTTACTGGAAGCGATTTTATTAAATAATCATTTAGGCCTTTATTGTGCCCCTGGAGTTTTGTACGGAACGGATATTGGGGTTGAACTTGGAGTAACAAAGTCAATGGCATTAGGCTGCAAAGAGGTTAAAGACTATACGGGAGAGTTTGTTTCTGTAGGTGCAGGAATTAGCTTAACAAATTTTGCTATACCAATTGGTATTGAGATTGCTTATAGCTTTGGTCTTGATTCAATCAACTTTAAAAAAGAAATTAAAAATAGAAAAGTTAAATTGGCAAAGTTGATACTAGAGTTAAACAGAGTCGAAGCAAGCTTGATTAAATACTTTAGAGATAATAAAGTTATAAAGCCAAAAAGAGATTCAATTATATCTCTGCTCGCTATTATAGGCTCTATTACAGGAGATGGGATTAATTTTAGTCGTCTTCTTTCAAAGGATATGGACTTAAAAGATTTTAAAAATAATAACTCTTTAGGTTTACTCGCAAAAAAAACAATTGAAAGTACAACTTTTAACAAATTCTTAGATCATGAAAAATTTTATGAACTAAAGAAAACATTACTTGCTCTAGGTAACTCATTAAGTGGTTGCGACTCAATATCATCTGCAATTAGCGCATCTCTTACAGCATCACCAATAAGTTTGAAAGTTGCAAGTACTCACTTTTCTAGTCTTTATCAAGTTGATGTTAATAAGGTATTAAGCCTAAAAAGAATAAGTTCTTTTATGCTTTTAAACCCAATTCTAATGGATAAATATACGCTTCGAAAAATTATTGAATTGGCCGTTGTAGTAGAATCATTTCCAAGTCTAGTTGAGAATAAATGCTACAGCTCTTCCTATGAAAATGTGGTGGAGTCATTTAGTCTCTCCAAAGGCCTTTTTAGTAAGTAAATATTAAAAAAACTTTCATCTTAGACCTAAGTAGTTAAAATTACGAAACAAATCCAAAACTCATCTAGCCACATAAAATTAATAGGTTATATCATCTCTCTATAAGTATATTTTTGATGTTTAACAAATAAATATAGAGAGGAATCCTATGAAAAACTTAATGCTAGTACTTTGTATGCTTGTTTCAGCAGTTGCCTTTGCTGACTCATCTGACACTAAAACTTTTAACTTTGATGGAAGCTCTGAAGTTGCCGAACTTCTTCTTCAAACAGAAAAAACGAGAACGGAGTGGAGACAGGTTAGAGTTCTAAGAACGTGTTACAGAGTAACTTATAGAAGACAATGTACTACTCAAGGTCAATCTTGTAGAACTCGTTGTGACAGAAATAGACAAAATTGTAGAAGAGTTTGTACTGGTGGTAGAAGAGTTTGTAGGGACGTACCTGTTAGAAGAGCATATAGTTGTTACCAGTGGGAAAACCAAGCTTATGAAGTTCATGATTACTATGTAAATACAAA
>CAKZJW010000071.1 GCA_937120495.1 uncultured Oligoflexia bacterium | reverse complement strand
GCAATTATGAAAAAGGGTTCAACTCTTCATGGTGTAAGTGATATGAGAGAAGAGGGATCTTCATTTGGCATTTAAATAAAAAAAGGCTCCCATAAAGGGAGCCTAGTATACGATTTAAATTTATTTTTTATTTATTCTAATTCAATTCCATTCTCACCAAGAAGTATATATCCACCAATTTTCTCAGGAACAACACAGTCATGTCCATTTGTTAGAGGAAAAGATATTCCTTGCTCTACAACTTCCTCAATTAGAAGTGGACAGAAAAAATGTTCTCTAAAGTGTGAGATACTTTTTTCAGATACCATCGCTTTACAGTATGTAAGTGAGTCAGTTTTTACTTCAACAACGTCAGCGATTATTTGTGCTTCCATTTTTTCACATTCGTTAGCAAATGCACCAGAAATTGTCAGAATTGAGATTGCAATTAAGATAAGAGTCTTCATAGGGGTCCTTTTGTTTAATTTATTTTGTATTTATTTAACTGAGTTAGGGATTTGAGTAAAGCGTCAGGGGCGACTACTTACTTTTTTATAGGGTTGTCATTGTTGCCATCGGCCTTAAATAAGTTCATAATTGTATAGGTAAGTGCCCGTAAACATAGAAAAAAGATCAGGTATTAAATGAAGAAACTAAAAGTCCTTTTATGCGAAAATATTCACCCTATGGCCAAGGAAAACTTGGAGTCTAACGGGTTTGATGTTGAGTTGATAACTTATGCTCCTGATGAAAAAGAACTTTTGGAAATACTGCCTAAGTATGATGCAATTGGAATCAGATCAAAAACAAAAATGACTGAAAAAGTCGTTCAAAATAATAAACACCTTTTAACAATAGGATGCTTTTGTATTGGTACAAATCAAGTAAATCTTGAGGCCGCTAAAAAGTGTGGGATACCAGTATTTAATGCACCTCACTCGAATACTAGAAGCGTTGCTGAGCTTGTTATAGCTGAAGCGATTAGTCTTGCAAGACAAATTGCTCAAAGGTCAATGTATGCACATCAGGGTAGATGGGATAAATCTGCACTAGGCTCTTTTGAAGTCAGAACGAAGACTATTGGTATTGTTGGCTATGGGCATATTGGAAGTCAGGTAAGTGTTTTAGCAGAAGCTATGGGAATGAAGGTTATTTACTTTGATGTATTAAAAAAGCTTCCTCTTGGAAATGCAACTCAGGTTGGGGAAATGGAAGAACTATTTAGAAATAGTGACTTTGTAACTCTGCATGTTCCAGAGCTTCCAGAAACAAAAAATATGATTACAAAAAAAGAATTATCGCAAATGAAAAAGGGAGCATATTTGATAAATGCATCTCGTGGCTCAGTTGTTGTGATTGAGGATTTAAAAGATTCCTTAGAGAGTGGACATCTTGGCGGGTGTGCAATCGATGTATTCCCAAGTGAGCCAGCTTCAAATAAAGAAGAATTCTCAAGCCCTCTTCAAGGTGTAAGTAATGTTATCCTTACTCCGCATATTGGTGGAAGTACTGAAGAGGCTCAGGTTAATATTGGTGGAGAAGTTTCGGAGAGTGTAAAAAGGTTCTTAAAGGCCGGTTCAAGCTCTGGTTCTGTTAACTTTCCTCAAGTTGATCTACCTGTAAAAGGAGATTCTTCAAGACTTTTAAATATACATAGGAATGAACCAGGTGCTCTGTCAGCAATCAACACAATTATTGCTGATTCTGGAGCAAATATTGATGGTCAATATCTTTCCACAGATAATGAGATTGGTTATTTGGTTGTCGATGTTCATGCATCTGAGGCCCAAAAACTTGAAAGTGAAATTAAAAAATTAGAAAAATCAATTCGAACAAGAATTGTTTCGTGATTAAAATATTATTTTGTGTTTTAGTTTTATTTTCAAATTCTTCAGTCTTTGCTTCGAGTTTCTTCTATCCTGAAAGCTATAATGAAGGAAAATCTAGATTCTTAAAAAATGCAAAAATCTTATCAAGTAAATATAAAAACTTAGAAATCGGAAGTATTGATGTTGATAGCTTAACGGTTGATTACTTTTATCTTCCGGCACTGATAAAGAATAAAAGTCTTCTTGTTGTATCATCTGGAACTCATGGTCCTGAAGGGTACTTGGGTTCTGCAATTCAGGCACAGTTTATAGAATCTCAATTAGAAAAAACGAATATAGATGAGATGGGTATTCTATTCATTCACGGTGTAAACCCATGGGGTTTTGCAAACAATAGGCGTGGGACTATTAATAACGTAAATATGAATAGAAACTTTAGTCTTAGTTCAAATATTTTTAATTCTAAAAATGAAGATTATCTGAAAATGGCTCACCATCTTGAAGTTAAGGAGCCTATTGGGTCAACCTTCAATATTCCGGCGATGGGACTTTTAAAAGAAATGCTTTTTACAAAAGGTGTAAATCTTCAATCTTTAACAATCGCTATCGGTAAGGGACAGTATACAAACGAAAAAGGAATTAACTATGGAGGCCGCTCATTTGAAACTCAAACACCTGCTCTTATAAAACTTTTAAAAAGAGTTACCCTTCTTTATAAAAAAATTATTCATTTTGACTTACATACAGGTCTTGGAGATCGCGGAGTTCTTCATATTATGACGAGCCAAAATATTTCAAAATCTTCTGCTAAATGTTTATCATCAGTATTTCAAACTGATATTGATAAAGATAATTACGCCTTAACACCTCCAAACTCAAAAGGTTTCTATGAGATTCATGGTAATTTTGCAGATATTATTTTCAAGCTGAATAAGAAACAAGATAAAATTATTCTAGGTGTAACGGCTGAGTTTGGAACTTTGGGGAAGGGCTTAGTTGGTAAAGTTAAAACAATAAACAGATTGATTAGAGAAAATAGAGGTTTCTTTTACGGCTATGCCAATAGAGAAGCTGAAAAAGAAATCAAAAATGACTATCTTGAACTTTTTAATCCAAGCTCTACCAAGTGGAGAAAAGAATCACTAGCTAAGGCCAGATATATTCTTGAGGTTAATTTAAAAAGATTTTTGAATTATCAAATCTAATTGTATTTAGAGAAATTACTTAAATCCTCTAATTGTGGTTCAAATGATTCAACTTCACCTGACTGGTTGAATTTCTTGAATATCTTTCTTTTTGGCACTTCATTTTGTGTTAAATCGTACTGAAGACCACTTACATTTTTCTTTTTAATTATTTTGAATTCAGAAGATTCATTTTCTAGTTTCTTTTGAGTGTGTTGATACATAAGATCAGGATCCCAAAAGAATATTTCGTGATGTTCATCTTCTTTTTTTGCCCACTCGTGCTTTGAAGTTAAGATATTTAAAAAATTAACTTTATTTTTTTTAATAGGTGGGCCTATTAGTTTGTGTGGAACCCTGACGCAGTTTGCCCAGTTTTCTTTGTGTTCTTGAGAGATTATTCCCATGACATCTATAAAGCTTGCTCCAAATCCAGAGCAACCTGCACCTTCACCGTGAAGAGCAGAGTTATATAGTCCATAATACCTTCCAAGGTCTTTGTCTTTATACTCTGTAATATACTCTTCAATTCTCTGTGCCATCTCTGTCCTGATTTGATATTCACAGAAATTCATCGATTTATTTCCCTTAAGGGAGTAGTTATCTAGCTCAGCTTCTAGTTCATCTTTTGTTTCAAGTCTTCCTGGAAAGCTATGAAAAACGATTCCAAGTCCAACCTTATCTTTAAGCAACATCGGTAGCGCATCAAGCTTCGCAGCAGTCATACCAGTCAATATATGTACGTCCCGGTCTCCATCTTTATACTTTAATTCGATATTTACATGACCCATAAATCTCTTTGTGTATCCAAATCTTCCTTGAACGATATAGTTCTTTACTATATCTCTTGCTAAAGATGTTGGATTGTCCCAATTAAGTCCAAAAGGAGATGGGATAAAATACAAAGTAAAACTTGCTGAATCATTCATTAAAAACCTCTTGGGCTTATATTAACAAAAACTCGGCTCTTTACAAAGGGTGTAGCTTTGGGAATCATATTACTTTAATCAATTATTATAGGATGACTTTATGCAAAAAGATTCAGTATCTCCAAAAGAGTTTACAGTAACAGCAGTTGGGCTTGGGATTATAATCGGTATTATAATGACAGCGGCAAATGTTTATCTAGGCCTTTATGCTGGTATGACAGTGTCGGCTTCTATCCCCGCAGCAGTAATTGCAATGGGAGTCTTTAAAGGAATATTGAGACGCGACTCCGTACATGAATCAAATATCGTTCAAACTATGGCCAGTGCAGGAGAATCGCTTGCTGCTGGAATTATATTTACTTTGCCTGCGTTAGTTATTGTTGGAGCTTGGACAGATTTTGAATTTTGGCCCACAACTTTAATTGCAATTAGTGGTGGTCTTCTTGGAATTGTTTTTATGATTCCTCTTAGAAAAGCGCTGATAGAAGATGAAAAAGAATTAATATATCCTGAAGGGGTTGCTTGTGCTGCTGTTATTCAGTCTGCATCGGATTCAAGTGAAGACTCTATTGAAAAAAGTCGTGAGGGATTTATTACAATTTTAAAAGGATTATTTTTTGGTGGTGCCTTTAAGTTTATCTCTGGTGGACTTGGTCTGTTTAAAGGTTCTGTTGAGGCTGCAAAGGTTGTTGCTGGAAAAACATGGTTTTTTGGTTTAGATATTTCGCCAGCGCTTTTATCAGTTGGTTATATTATTAAATTAGAAGTGGCGTCATTAGTATTTATTGGCGGGTTAATTGGTTTTAATATATCAATTCCACTTTTGGGTGTTCCGGTTGGAATGGAAGATATGTCAGCACTTGATCTTGCTTGGACTCTTTGGTCTACAAAGGTTAGGTATCTTGGTGTTGGTGCTATGATCACAGGTGGTGTTTGGTCAATTTTTTCTGTGAGATCAGGAATTGCAGCAGGCCTTGGTGGTTTAAAATCTGCTTATAAAAATAAAGATCAAAAACAAGATAGAACTCAAACAGATATGAGTCTTTGGGGAATGGGATTTATTTTAATTCTTTGTTTCGCAATAATGCTTGGTCTATATAATTCAATGATTAGTAATTTAGGAATTTCAATTTTTACAACTCTACTTATGATTGTTTGTTCATTTCTATTTGTTGCAGTTTCAAGTTATATCGTAGGGCTTGTTGGAAGTTCGAATAACCCAGTAAGTGGAATGACGATATCAGCTCTTCTTGTAAGTGCAGCTTTATTCTTAGCCTTAGGTTTTCAAGGTGAATCAGCAATACTTTGTACGCTTGGAGTTGCTGCAGTTGTGTGCTGTGCCGCTTGTACAGCAGGTGATTGTTCTCAGGATTTAAAAACGGGAAGCTTAATTGGAGCAACACCAAAATATCAACAATATGCTCAAATTATCGGTGTTGTTATTCCAGCATTTGTTATAGCTCCAGTTTTAGCTCTTTTACACAATGCTTATACGATAGGAGAGGGACTCAAGGCTCCTCAAGCAACATTATTTGCTTCTATCACTAAAGCTCTTTTTGGTAACGGAGAGTTACCAGTTAATATGGTAATTTATGGTGCAATTTTTGGCGTTGTCGTTATTCTAATTGATTCACTATTTTTAAAAGGTAAGAAATTTAGACTTCATCTTATGCCTTTGGCCGTTGGTATCTATTTGCCAGTAACTCTAGCAGTTCCAATTTTTATTGGTGGTTTAATTAGGTTTTTTGTAGATAGAAAAAGATCAGTAAAAGATGAAAGTAGAGACAAGGGTGTTCTTCTAAGTTCAGGGTTTATTGCAGGAGAGGCCATGATGGGTGTTGTTGTTGCAATATTCTTATATCTTGGAGTTAATTTAAAAATTAATGGCATGAGTCCTCTTGTATTAGAGATGCTTTCTCTTTTCGCATTTTTCGCTATAGCTAGTTATTTATTTAAAATAGCGAAGAAGAAATAGAAGGCGATTCATGGATATTGTACAAATAATTTTAACTCTACTTGGACCTTTGTTCTTTTTACACTTTAAGAACAATAAAGCGATCTGTGCTATTAGCCCAGTTGTATGTTGTTACCTTTTAGGAATTTTATTTGCAAATATTCCAGGCATTAGTGTTAATGCTCAAATATCAAAATTAGTAACAGAAGCCAGTGTTCCTTTAGCAATACCTCTTCTTTTATTTGGTACACACTTTCTAAAGTGGTTTCGTCTGGCAAAATCAACGGTAATATCTTTTGTCTTAATTGTAATAACTGTTTGTGTTGTTTCGACTCTTGTTTCTTTGGGGTACAAAGATGATCTCTCAAATTACTGGCAACTAGCTGGCATGATGGTTGGAGTCTACACTGGTGGAACTCCAAATATGACGGCAATTGGACTGGCCTTGGGAGTTGATGAGTCTGTATTTATTTTAATGAATGGGGCTGATTTAGTTTTAGGCGCAGGTTATCTTTTATTTATTTTAACTTTTGGATTAAAAGTTATGGGGTGGTTTCTACCAGAGTTTAAATCTAGTGGGGTTTCAATTGATGACTCTATTAATAACAAATTTGAAAAATTTAAATTTAAACTTAAAGCCAAAAATGCATTTATATTAATTTTAATCTCGGGTGCAATTCTTGGAACATCCCTAGGTCTTAGCCAACTTTTCTTTGGTGCGGATAACGTAGCTTTCATAATTCTAGTTCTTACAAGCCTTGGTATTGCCTTATCATTTGTAGATAAGATTCGCGACTTTGCTGGAAGCTATGAGGTTGGACAATATCTTCTTCTCGTTTTTTGCGTAGGAATTGGGAGTATGGCCAATATTAATGATCTATTGAGTGGAAGTATAACTTATGTTCTCTTTTTAGGAACAGTGATGTTTCTCTCCATTGGTATTCATGTTTTGTTGTGTCGTTTGTTTAAGATTGATCGAGACACAGCAATTATAACAAGTGTCGCTGGAATCTTTGGCCCTCCATTTGTGGGCCCAGTTGCTGATAGGCTTGGTAACCGTGAAATTGTGGTCTCTGGCTTAACATCAGGTCTTGTGGGCTATGCAGTGGGGAATTACCTAGGTCTTGCAGTCGCATACCTAGTAAAAAGCATGTAAAAATTTCATAAAGGATTCAATAGCTTGTGGCTTTTTTGTGGTGTGTTAATATTTGTCAACCTCAACTAAGACAAAGGACCCCTATGAAAAACAAAATTGCAAAAACACTCCTTGTAACTTCAGTTCTATGCATGTCAGCCAGCTCATTTGCTCAAAGAAGAACACCTCGTGACTATGATAGAGACACAAGAGCTCGTCATGATCAATTAAGAGACAGACATAGAGATATGAACATCTGTTCTGAACTTGAAGAAGACTTAATTGAAAAAGAAATTAATTACCAAAACTCAGAAGACAATCTAAGAAATATTAGACGTCAATTCTCTCAAGCTCAATCAGAGGTTGAATCAAGAAGAAATAATCTTCAAAGAAGACAAAGCTCATTTTCACGTGCTCAGTCTAACTTAGAAACTCTTACTTATAGACAAGACAATAGAGTAACTATTATTCGCGATGCTCGTGCTGTTCTAAATACATCTCAAGCTACGCTTCCAGGAGCAGTTGAAGACAAAAGAATTAAAAAAGAAGAAAAAGAAAGAAAGTGTAAAGGTATGATTAGAGTTGGTCGTCGTGCTCGTGCTTGTAAAAAAGCAAGAAGAGCTCTTGAGTCAGCAACTTCTAGAGTAAGTACTTTAAGATCAAGAATATCTTCTTCTCAATCAACAATTAGAGATATGGCAACAATTGATACTCAAGTAACGAATGCTCAAAGAACTTTAAATGTAGCTCAAAGTGCATTATCTAGTGAACAAACAATTCAACCAAGTATCTCTTCTCTTGAAGCAGACGTTAGAAGGTTATCAACAGCTAAAAGAAATAGTCGTGATCTTTATATTAATGCTGAAGAGTACTTTGTTAAAGCAGATATGAAGCTTTCTCGTTGTATCGATATGAGATACCAAGCTAAAAAAGCACCAGTATTTAAAAAATACCTATTAAAATATACGTCTCAAGGATGTAATGGTGTAACTGAAGATCTTAGATATGAAAGAGGTCGTGCAGCTAAGGCAGCAGTTGAAGAAGCTTATAAATTAGTTTGTGATACTGAAGCTCCATTATGTGCAGCTCCAGTTGTAGCAACTCCAGTAAGTGGAATTTAATTTAAATAAATTTTAAAATTGATAAATGCGAAGGCCCCATTTTTTATGGGGCTTTTTTTATTTAAACTAGCTCTTCTATGTCTCTATCCATAATTGTTTTTCTTTTTGCTTCGACAGCTTTCTCTGAAGC
This sequence comes from uncultured Oligoflexia bacterium, assembly GCA_937120495.1. Lineage (GTDB taxonomy): Bacteria > Bdellovibrionota > Bacteriovoracia > Bacteriovoracales > Bacteriovoracaceae > CAKZJW01. The sequence goes on along the minus strand of CAKZJW010000071.1, from coordinate 2,400 downwards.
AGTTTCAATTATTTTTTGAATTCTTACTGTTAGTTGTTCCATTACTTGCTTTGAAGTACTGAGCCCACTTGTTGATTTAACATGAGCTTTTACTTTACTTGCTACAACAAGGATTTCATTGATTTCTGGTTTATCAATGTAGAAGTTAAAATCTCTACCCATAACGGTTTTTCTATCAGTGCTTTTAGTGTGCTCAACTGCACCGCTTATTGCTTTATGTATATCAGCGTTTAGTGGTTCAAAAAAACTTGAAGACGTGTTGAATCCGTATTTTTCCTTGATGAATTTTTTTACTTTGCTTACAACAATTAAACTTTCCATATTGCCATCCTTTGTTGATTTTTATTAGTTTTACCGATTATAAGTAAGAAAAAATCAATATCCACATGAAATAAACTTAAGAAAATGGAGCTGCACCGTGTTCAATGCCTAGAGTAAAGTGAGCTAAATTACCTTTATTATTTGATTTTTATTGATTTTATTCACTATAAATTATAAAAATTAACGAGAAAAAAATGTAATTGAGGGTATATGAATAAAGACAATAGGATTGTCATTACAGGAATCGGCTTAACAGCACCAAATGGCAATAATCTTGCTGAGTTTAGAGAAAATCTTATACAAGCAAAGTCAGGTATAACGCTTGAAGAAATTCGCTATATGGGAAAACATCCTGCTGGTCTTTGTGACTTTGATGAATTCAAATATCAAAAAAAGAAAACAAGAAGAAGAGGTACAAGAGCAGGTAGTGTTGCAATTTACGCAGCAAACGAAGCAATTGTTGATTCGGGTATAGATTTTGATTCTCTAGATAAAGATAGAGTTGGAACATACCTTGGGATTACTGAACACGGAAACGTTGAAACAGAAGAAGAGATCTTTCTTCTTCATCAAAATAATTTAGATACTACATTTTGGTCTCATCACCACAACCCAAGAACTGTAGCAAACTCGCCTGCAGGTGAAGTTAATTTAAACCTTAAAATTACAGGTCCTCATTATACTATTGGTTCAGCATGCGCTGGTGGAAATATGGGCCTTATTCAAGGTGTTCAGCAGTTAATGTTAGATGAGGTTGATTTTGTTTTGGCCGGTGGGGTAAGTGAGTCTGCTCAAACCTTTGGTATTTTTGCAGCCTTTGCTGCTCAGGGAGCTCTTGCCTCTCATGAAGATCCAACAAGAGCTTCAAGACCTTTAGATGTTGATAGAAATGGAATTGTAATCTCAGAGGGCGGATGTATCTACACTCTAGAGAGAAGAGATGCTGCAGTTGCACGAGGTGCAAAGATCTATGGGGAAATAACTGGTTATGCAGTTAATACTGATGCAACTGACTTTGTTCTTCCAAATACAGACAGACAAACTCAATGTATTGAGAAGGCTCTTAAAAAAGCAAACATTACAAAAGATCAAATTGATATTGTTAATATGCATGCAACTGGTACGAATGCAGGTGATATAAATGAGCTTGCAGCGGTAAAAAATGTTTTCAATGATTGTGATGATACTTTTGTAAACTTCACTAAAGGACATATTGGTCACTGCATGGGAGCAGCTGGAGCATTAGAACTTGCAGGAAACCTTCCAAGCTTTAAAGATGGAATTATACACCCTGGTATAAACTGCGAAAACTTAGACCCTGAATGTGAAATGAAAAATCTTGTTTTAAATGAAGCCAAGAAAAAAGAGAAAGTTGATTATATTCTTAATAACTCGTTTGGGATGCTAGGAATTAATTCAAGTGTAATTATTAAAAAACATATTTAAAAAAAATAGATAAAGAATAAAGAGGTATAAAATGACTACAGATGAAGTAAAGCAAATTGTAATTGATATCATAGCTGACGTTGCGCCTGATGAAGATGTAACTGGAATTAACGCTGAAGAGAGCTTAAGAGATCAACTTGATCTAGACTCAATGGACTTTTTAGATATCGTTATGGAACTTAGAAAACGCCATAAGGTAGAGGTTCCGAGTGAGGATTATCCCAAGCTTGCTACACTTGCTTCTTGTGTAAGTTATCTTACTCCAAAAATGCAATAGAAAAAAATGTCAAACAGATATGATGCCATCATTATTGGTGCTGGAATGTCGGGTCTTGCGGCCGGAATACGTCTTGCTATGTTTGACAAAAAAGTTTTGTTACTTGAAAAACATATTATTGCTGGTGGATTAAACTCTTATTATCAAAGACGTAATAAAGAATATGGTGGAGTCCGAAAGTTTGATGTTGGTCTACATGCTTTAACTAACTTCGCTAAAAAAGGTGAAAGAAGAAAGCCTTTTACAAAACTTCTAAAACAGCTTCGTTTTTCTTATGATGAATTTGAACTTCATGAACAAAGCAATTCAGTAATAGATTTCCCTGAACATAAAATTAAATTTACAAATGAATTTGA
>CAKZJW010000070.1 GCA_937120495.1 uncultured Oligoflexia bacterium | reverse complement strand
TTTTTTCCCAACTTAGCTGAATAATCGATTATAATTACATGGTGTAATTTAATTGAGGTTAATATGCTTAAAGCCCCTGAGCTAGCGAATGAAAAAGAACGTTTAGAAAAATTAAAAAGTTTAAATATCCTAGACTCAGATCCTGAACAATCTCTTGACGATATAACAGAAACGATTGCAAATATATGTGACTCAAAAATAGCTCTCATTAGTTTAGTAGATAAGGATCGTCAGTGGTTTAAGTCTAGTTATGGATTAGACGCTAAACAGACTCCAAGAGATATATCATTTTGTGGCCATGTTATTGCTTCTGAATCAAATGAAATTTTTATGGTATCCAATGCACATGAAGATGAAAGATTTAAGGATAATCCTCTTGTAACTGAATCTCCATTCATAAAGTTCTACGCAGGTTGTAAGCTACAAACATCTGATGGCTTTAATATAGGATCTTTATGTGTAATTGATTCTGATAAAAAAGAACTATCATCTAGTCAAAAACTCTCACTTAAAAGTTTAGCAAAACACGTTGTTAGTCACTTAGAACTTAGAAGAACAAAAGAAGAATTAAGAGCTAGAAATAATTTCTCAAATAGCGTTTTAGATAACATGCTTGAGGGATTGCTTGTTCACAATAGTGAGGGGCAGATAACGAGACATAACAAAATGGCACTTGAGCTTCTTGGACTTACTAAAGATCAATTACTTGGAGTTGATTCGATTCCGGATGGTTGGCAAAAAATCAAGTTAAACGGATCAGTATTTCCTCCTGAGGAGTATCCTGCAATCATAGCACTCAACACTAAAAAGAAAGTATTCAATGTTGTAATGGGGATTGTTACAAAACAAAATACTCCAAGGTGGATAAAAGTGAATTCTACGCCTGTAGAGTTCCCTGAAGGGTTAAGGGCGATAACGACATTTGTAGATATTACTGAAGCTACAGTTAAACAAGAAAATCAATTAAAAGAATTAAACGAAATAATTTCTTCAACACCATCTTGCTTGAAAATTATAAATTCAAAAGGTGAGTTGATTGATATGAATCAAAAAGGCCTTGACCTAGTTGGAGCAAAAAGCTTAGAAGAGGTTAAGCATCAATGTGTTTATGATCTAGTTGTAGAGCCACATCGAGATAAGTTTATTCAGTTTAATAAAAAAGTCTGCGGCGGGGAAAAAGCTTCAATTATTTTCGAGATGCAAAGATTAGATGGATCAGTTCGATGGATTGAATCATTCGGTGCTCCCTATGAGTTCTCTTCTGGAGAGATTGGGCATATAGCTATCACTAATGACATAACAGAAAGAATTGAATCTAGTGAAGAAAGAAAATTTATACTTGATAGTACGCAGATGGGGACATGGTCATGGGATGTTGAAAATGACTCTATGAGCTGGGATGAAAACAACTATGGAATCTTTTTTCCTGGATTTCCATCTGAACAACTTGAAGAAAAACATAAAAAATTTGCGATAGCTGCAAGAGAAAAACTAACATCACTTTTAATGAAGACAGTGAACTCAGATCAATTTGTTACTGTTTCGGAATTTAATACATTTTTGGGCGAGCCTAGGTATATTGAAACGAAAGGAACAATTTATAGAGACAATGATGGAAAACCTAAAAAAGTTCTAGGTGTTAACTGGGATAAAACAAAAGAGCATCTTGCCTTTTTAGAGCTTGAACAGCAGAAGAAGATATCTTTGCATAATGCAAAACTTGCTTCTATAGGTCAGCTCGCCGCAGGTGTTGGGCATGAGTTAAATAATCCACTAACTATTATCAAAGGATATTTACATCTAACTAAAGAAAAAATTATCTCAGATGATTTTTCAAAAGAAAATCTACTAAATACTTATTCTAAAATTGAAACTGCAATTGAGAGAATATCTAGTATCACGGATGGACTCAGAACTTTCTCTAGAGTAGATAATGATGCTTTTGTTGAATTTAATCTTATTAGTGTTCTTAATGAATCAATTTCTATGATTGATGAAATTTACCAAAAGAAAAATATTTTTATTGAATTTTTAAATGAAACGAATAAAGAAGAAATTATCGTAAAAGGAAGTCAGGGTAAACTTCAACAAGTATTTATGAATCTGTTTTCAAATGCTGAAGATGCATTGGCCAATAAAAAAGAAAAGAAAATTAAAGTAAGTATAAATATTGAAAATGGTCAAACTTGTTTGAATTTTGAAAACAACGGAGAACAAATTGAAGAGCATATATTAGAGAAAATATTTGATCCTTTCTTTACGACAAAAGAAGTTGGTAAAGGAACAGGTATTGGCCTTTCAATGAGCCATAATTTTATAAAAGAATTAAATGGAGATCTACTTGTTGAGAACGTTAGCCGTGGTGGTGTTCTCTTTAAAATAGTATTGCCACAAATAAATAACTTAAAGCTTCAGGAGGAGCCCTCAATGTCTACCGATAAAATGAAAACTCAGAGTAAAAAATTTGAAAAATCAATTAAAGTATTGGTTGTTGATGATGAAGAAGAAATTGGATCCCTAGTTAGCTGTGTACTCGAGGGAATGGGTTTAAGTGTTGATACTGCAAGTAACGGAGTTGAAGCACTAGAGATAATTAGTAAGCCTGATGCGGTTTACGATTTGGTTTTATCTGATATGCAGATGCCTAAAATGGGGGGAGTCGAATTACTCGAAAACATTCGTAAATTAGCTTTAAAAAAACAACCAAAATTTATTTTCTCAACGGGTGGAATCAATGACGATTTATGTAAAAAACTAAATAGTCCAGATTGTAACTTTGATGGATATCTATTAAAGCCTTTTGATTTAGAAAAGGTTGAAGAGATTGTGAGTGATTTAATCTAATTGTATTAGACTAAAGTTGGGGGGCATTTCATACTCGCCTTGCAGGACAGGGTCTAAGTTTATTTCTACGTTTAAAACCTATCATTAATGATTCTTAAATAGAAAAGAAGCGATGTTTGCGTGGTGTCAAATGACATGCTGAGACATCAGCTAATGAAATTCTTAGTGTATAATCTTTAAAAATAGTTCACCAATAGAAAAGGAAATTAAAATGGCTGAAGCAAAAGGTTTAAAAAAACCAGTTCAATTACAAGAT
>CAKZJW010000069.1 GCA_937120495.1 uncultured Oligoflexia bacterium | reverse complement strand
TTTATACATGGAAGCCTGATGGCAAAACATGTGACAGGTATTCCATTTAGTACATACTTTAAAACTGGTCAATTTACTGGTCTTGGGGTAATTGATTCTTTTATGAGACAAAGTGGAACAACAATACCTTTAAAATGATAAACAAAGCAAAAGAACTAATTCTAAATGAAGATATTGTGGCAATTCCTACAGAGACAGTCTATGGGCTTGCAGGCTCGATTTATTCAGCAGTTGCAGTTGAGAAGATTTTCAAGACCAAAGAAAGACCTTTTTTTGATCCGCTAATAGTTCATGTCACAGGTGTTGAAATGGCAAAGCCTCTTACCACAAATTGGAACCAAACTTGTGATGAACTAGCTAAAGCTTTTTGGCCAGGACCTCTGACTCTTGTTCTCCCTAAAGATGAATCTGTAAGTGATATGATTACAAGTGGACTTCCAAGTGTTGGAATAAGATGTCCAAATCATCCAATTGCTCTAGAAATAATTAAAAGCACAAATACTCCACTAGCAGCACCAAGTGCAAATAAATTTACGAAGACTTCCCCTACTTCAAAAGAGCATGTCTATGCTGAGTTTGGTGATGATATTTATATCATTGATGGTGGCCAATGCGATATTGGAATAGAATCAACAGTTATTGGGGTTTTTGATAATGAAATAAAGATTTATCGCCCAGGTATGATCAACTCCTGCGAAATTAAAGAAGCTATAACAGATAAAAATATCAAAGTAAGTTATCAAGAAAGTCCGGTTTCGCCAGGAGCCCTAAAGCATCATTATATGCCAAAGAAAAAAGTGACTCTTCTCAAAGAGGCCTCAAATCTTCCGAATGTATCAACTTGGATCGTTCCAAAAAGTCCGCAAATTGCTGCAAGGGAATTGTACTCTAGGCTACGCATGATGGATGAAGAGAACACAGAAGAGATTCACATCGTTCTTGATGAAAACTTTAAAAGCCAAGAAACCTTTAAAGGTATCTTAAATCGACTTGATAAAGCGAAAACTTTCGATCACTACTTTGTCTAATTCATTATCTAAAGAAGTACCTATTGATTTCAATAATTGCTCCAGAGTATTGTAAAATACTCCACACAATACCAAAGCCAATTGCAAACATTGCAATTTTTCGATTGAAACTTTTTGAATTAGGATCAATCGGTTTCCCAAGATCTCCATGAATGCCTTGTTGATCAAAGATTGCAACAACTCTATCAATATCTTTAACCGTAAAAAGAATCTCCTCATCTAAAGATTTTCTTTTTACTGACATTAAGTATTTAGGATGAATAATTTTAAACGTTTCAATATCTATGTATTTAATACTTTGATTAAAAAACGGAAGTCCTTTATTAACAACAAAACCTTTTTCAAAAAATACAATATCTCTAAAAAAGGCAAAGTATATAGCTGGAGTTAAAGTCCCAAGGGCGTACCCTAAAACTTGAACGGGATACATTATATGAAATTTTACAACGTCAGCCATTGAACTCCATCCGTGAGCAATAAAGTCTGGGTCAGAAAATGTTTTAAAATATAAATTTGCTAAAACCCATAACGCAATTAAAAGAAAAACAAGTTTAAATTGAAACAATGCACTCGAGCGATATAATTTTTTTCCGATATTAAAATTTTTCATTAGTATTCTATTTTTGGAAGAATATTTTGGACATACCTAAGCATATCGATCACTTCTCTTACAGCTCCATCACCACCGTTTCTCTGTGTTATATAATCTACTGACTCTGCTACTTCATGACTTGCATGCGGTACAGTTGCAGAAAACCCTGCTTGTTTTAATATCGGAAGATCAAAAAACTCGTCTCCCATATATAAAGCCTCATCATTAGAGAGGTTTGCATCTTTCATAATTTCATCAAAATGAGCTCTTTTATCTGTCTTACCCATTTTAAGATAATCAACTCCAAGGCCTTCAAATCTTTTTCTAACACCTAGGCTATCTCCACCTGTTATAATTCCAACCTTAAGACCTGCTTCCATTAACATTTTTAGTCCATAACCATCATGTGTGTTAAAGAAACGGTTAAATCCCACTTCTTCTCCACTCCAAAAGACTTTTCCATCTGTTAAGATTCCATCTACATCAAATAAAGCTATTTTAATTTTTTTTAGCTTCTCCATATGTTTTTTAGACTCTGCTCTTAGATCTCTTTTTACTGTCATCATATCCTCGTCGTTTATTGAACGATATTTCTAATTTCTAATAATTTACCAACTAAACTTTTAACTTGAGTTAAAGGGAGTTGGCTTGTTGCATCTGAAAGTGCTTTTTGTGGATCAGGATGGGCTTCCATAAAAATACCATCCGCTCCAGCAGCAATCGCAGCCTTTGCAAGAGTTTCAATTTGCTCTCTTTTTCCACCTGTTGATTTTCCCAGCCCACCAGGTCTTTGCACACAGTGAGTAGCATCGTGAATTGTTCTAACTCCAAAACTTTTCATAATTTGAAAGCTGGCCATATCAACAACTAAATTATTATATCCAAAACTTGTTCCTCTTTCAGTTAGAAGAATTTGCTCTTTTGGTAAAAAGTTAACTGCCTTATCGACAATATTCTTTGTATCCTCTGGCGCTAAAAACTGACCTTTTTTTATTTTAAGCTGTCCACCATATCTTTGAGCTGCTTTTGCTCCTGCAATAATCATATCTGTCTGGCGGCATAAAAATGCTGGTACTTGAAGAGTATTTACAACACTTGCAACAAGATCTGCTTGTTCTGGTGAGTGAAAATCCGTTATTGTTGGGATGCTAAAAGTTTCAGAGATTTTCTCTAAAATTTTTAAGCCATCATCAATCCCTGGACCTCTATATGAGTCTATTGCTGAGCGATTTGCTTTATCAAAACTTCCTTTGAAAGAAATATTTAATAAATCCTTAAACTCATCCAGCTCTTTTAAAACTGTTTCACAAACAGTCATAGCGAGAGCTTCATTCTCTAGAACACAAGGTCCAATAAATAAATCCATTTTTTTCATCTTTCTTCCTCTATTTTTATTTTATTTTTTTACTTTAAAACTTTCAAACGATGCTTTTATAAAATCTCTAAAAAGCGGATGTGGGTTGAAAGGTCTAGACTTAAACTCCGGGTGATACTGACAGGCAATAAAAAATGGATGTTCATTCAACTCGATCACTTCAACAAGGTTTAACTTTTTATTATTTCCAGAAAAGATCATTCCCTTCTCTTTGAGTTGATCTACGTATTCATTATTTACTTCAAGTCTATGTCTATGTCTTTCAGATATTTTATTTGAATTATAAACTTTATACGCTAATGAGTTCTCTTCGATATCACAATCATAAGCTCCAAGACGCATACTTCCGCCTTTAGATCCACTTTTCGACTGGCCTTCCATATAGTGAATTACAAATTCACCCTTTTGATCAAATTCCATACTTGTTGCAGTTTTAATTCCTGCTATATGTCTTGCATACTCAACAATTGCCAACTGCATACCAAGACAAATTCCAAAAAATGGAACCTTGTTTTCTCTTGCATATTTTATTGCTTGAATTTTTCCCTCAGTTCCTCTTTCACCAAAGCCGCCTGGGACTAAGATTCCATCGACACCTTTAAGTCCATCAAGTTTTCCTGATTCAATATCTTCAGAGTCAATATACTCCATCTCAAGTTTTACTTGATTGGCAATAGCACCATGTCTTAGAGCTTCATCAAGTGATTTATAAGATTCAATAAGGTCTGTGTACTTCCCTACAATACCTATTTTTATACTTGCTTGTGGGTTTTCAATATTATGAACTACTTGCTCTAGCTCCTTCATATCTGGCTCACTTGCCCAGATACCAAGAAGTTCCGAAATTTTTGAGTCAAGACCTTGTTTATGAAATTCAAGAGGAACTTTATAAATTGAATCGAGATCAATTGATTGAAACACATTTGATCGAGGCACATTACAAAAAAGAGAAATCTTATCTAAAATATCTCCATCAACTTCTCTATCTGCTCGACAGAGAATGATGTTTGGAAATAGTCCAATTCCTCGAAGCTCTTTTACTGAGTGCTGAGCTGGCTTTGATTTTAATTCGCCTGCAGCATTTAAATAAGGAATAAGAACAAGATGGACAAATAAAACATTTTCTTGCCCAACATCATGAGAGAGTTGTCTAATTGACTCCATAAAAGGACCCGACTCGATATCACCTACAGTCCCACCTATCTCAGCTAAAAGAACATCTGTATCTTCAGCTGCAACATGAATTCTTCTTTTTATTTCATTTGTTATATGAGGAACAACTTGAACCGTCTTTCCAAGGTACCTTCCTTCTCTTTCATTCTCTATTACCTGAAGATATACCTGTCCGGTAGTGAAGTTGTTTTTCTTTTTCAGAGTAAGACTTGTAAACCTCTCATAGTGACCAAGATCTAAATCCGTTTCCGCTCCATCATCAGTAACAAAAACTTCTCCGTGTTGAGTTGGACTCATTGTTCCTGGATCAACATTGATATAGGGGTCCATTTTTAACATATTGACTTTGATACCACGTCTCTCCATCAAAGCTGCGATACTTGCAGCAGCAAGACCTTTACCAAGAGAACTAGAAACACCACCTGTAATAAAAATGTACTTCTTATTTTTTTGAGTCACTTGAAAACTCCCTCTACCTTCTCGATATCTTCTGGAGTATCAACACCAATTAACTGAACGTTAATGACTTGCGCTCCAATATTTAGATTATTATCTAGAGCTCTTAGCTGCTCTAATTTCTCTAGCTTTTCATGATAAGACATTTCTAATTTATTAAAACTGATGAGGGCGCTAGGACGATAAGAATAAATCCCTATGTGATGAAACCAACTATGGTTTTTCTCGTCTCTAGAAAACGGTATCGACTCTCTCGAAAAATAAAGGCATTTTTTATTTTCAGCATTATAAATACATTTAACAATATTGGGATTTTTAAAATCAGAATCGTTTGAAGACCTTTCATTTAAGCCTGTAAAAATATCGAAGTCCGTTTGCATATGAGCTTTGGCAATATTTTGAATTGTCTGAGCTTTAAGTAGCGGCTCATCACCTTGAACATTGATAATTAAGTCATAGTTTTTATCAGAATAAAATCTCTCATATGCCAGACAAATTCTCTCTGAGCCACTTGGGACATCATCATCAATACGGACAACATTTCCATTAATTGATTGAATAAAGTCTTCAATTCTTTGATCGTCAGTAACAACAGCATAGTCAAAACCTGACTCTTTACAGTTTTCGATTACATATTCGATCATTGGTTTATTTTTAATTTTAGCGAGGGGTTTACCTGGAAATCTACTGGATCCATATCGGGCAGGAATTAATATTAATGCGTTTGTCATATTGACTGAGAGTTTATCCTAATTCAGCTCTTTATGGCCATTTTAATTCTGATGATTATTCTCTGGCATTAGGCATTATTTTGGGTATTTTGCATTGCTCTAATTCAGGGTATCATATAGCTATGAAAATACTTTTATTCATTCTATTTATTCAAACTGCGTTTGCGTCAAACTTAGACTCTATTCGTGATGTAATCAAGGATCCAGCTGTAAGTAAAAGGTGCAAAGCGTTAATTAAAGATAGAAATGAAAAGATTCAAACACACCAAAGACTTTCTGCTCTTTTAAAAAGAAACAAAAAGCTTTTATCAAATGCGCGCTTAAGTCAAAAAGTAGCGAGTAAAAGACTAGAGATCACAAAACTAAGTATTGAGAATAACTTGCGCTTAACTAAATTTCGTATAAAAGCCATGGAGGAGAATATCGTCCGAAAAGGCTGCCCCGGTATTGCCCTATAAAATTTTACGAGTCGTAAAACTTAATGTTACTATTTCCTTGAGAAACATAAGGGAAATAAACGCATATGACTATCCAATACATTTGGAGAATTGCTCTTGTTACACATTTAATTATCAATGTGCCTACAGCTTTTGCTCAGAATTTAAAAGCTGATGACCTAGAAGACATTGAAAAGATTTCACAAGACTCTCCGTACAAAGACAAAACTAAAAATGAATCAAAAATTATCTCTTTAAAGGATGTTCTTGAAGAAGGCTTGAGAATGAATAGCCAAGAGCAAACGCGAAAGTTTTCTAAAGAGATCTTAGAAATTGAGTGGAGTGATAATTATAAAAACTTTTGGTATCCACAACTTAATTTTACCATTTCTCAGGAAGAAACTTTAGTCGATAACCTCTATGGAGATGTAAACGACAATAACGGTACTTCAAAAACTCCAAACGGATATGCGGGGCTAGAAGTAGACAATTACACTGTTTTCAATTGGGGAAAAGACTATCTAGAATACAAGAACACGAAAGAAACTTATAAAAGACAAAAACAAATCCTTAAAGAAAAAAGAAGATCTTTAAGATTTGAAATCATTTCAAATTACTTTGCTCTAATAAAAACAAAGAAAATATCTAGGGCCATGAGAAACCAACTTCGCCAAAGCTCCTTTATCTATAGACTTGCCAAAGAAAAATACTCTTTAAAAAAAATTAAGATTCAGCACTACTTTCAAGCAAAATCAGAATACCTAAGAGCCCACAAAGAGTACCAAAATGCTCTTTACTTTGTCGCTCAGATGGAAAGAAATTTAGCAAAGACTATTGGTGATGACTTGGAAACTTCATACACTCCCAGAGAAGAGTTAAAATTTAAAACTCTAACGAACCTACCTGGAACATCGTATAAATTTGCAATGGATAGAAGTCCTAAGTTTTTAAATGCGAAAGCAAGCCTTAATAATGCCAACCGTTCGTTTCAAAAAGCTTTAAAAGATAATATGCCTCTTCCTAAATTTGACATTAAATTCGGTGCTCTTAGACATAACTTTTCTTCAGCTGGAGCAAAGGATACCTACGAGACGGAAGCTGGTAATAAGAATGTTGAGCTAGTTGCTTCAATCAATATGAAGTGGAAGATCTTTGGTTCTGGCGGTCTATTTAATTCCAATTTAGATAGGAAAGCCTACCTTAAAAAAAGAATTTCAGAAATCGAATACAGAGAAGCGAAAAGAGATGTAAAAGTACAAATCAACTCTATTCACAGACAAATTCGTTTTCTAGAAAAACGTTACGAAGCAAGTGCAGCTCTCGTAAAAGCAATTAGAAAAACTTTTGATAAAACGCTTGATAACTATATTGGTGGAAAAACATCGTTTCCCGATATGAAGCTTACTCTTGAGCTTATGACTAATGCGTCTGTTGATTATGAAAAATCAAAATATGATCATTTAGTTTCTAAGTTACAACTTGCATCTCTGATGGGCGTAGATGATTTTCCAGGAGAGAGATTTGAAGGATTGGTGTTGAAATGAAAATAGTAATACTTCTAACTAATATCGTTATGATTTCTTCATCTTTTGCAGCTAATAATCTCCTTTATAGACAAGAGTCAAAAAAATCGATGTCTATTAGTAAAATTAAAAGAGACTCTGATATCTACCTATCCAATGAAAGTCTTCTAAGAGATGGTGAGGGTGAAAATGGAATCTACACAGACTATTTTTATACAAAAAAAGATTCTCTTCGATTTTCAATTGGATATCAATTTGCACAAGACTTTGAAAATATATCTCAAATAAGTACTGTTGATCTACAAATCCATAAAAAATTCTCTTCTTATAAAGATCAATGGTTTGGGATTCAGATAAAGCGAGTTGTTGGCCAGTATGATGCTCTTGCTGATGAACTAGATGAAAGCTCCAATCCAGAAGCTGATGGAAATATAAAAAGAGGAACTACTGAGCAAACAATGACGATAGTCGGTCTAGGATTTGGATATCGATTCAAGGGTCTTACTCAAATGTTTTCATCAGACAGAGTATTTGAAAACATTATGGCTTTTGGAAACTACGTAGCTCACCTAGATAAACAAACATCAAAAAAATACTCAGGCTATGGATTAACTGCAGAATACGCAATCCAAAGAAGAATAAGCGAAGCCCTATTTTTCAACTTTAAGATTGGCTACAATATTGCTTCTGTCGAAAGATCAGCTGAGGACGACGAAAAGAAAGAAGAGCGATCATTAGTCTTTAAATGGTCTACTCTTGGCTTTGATATAGGATACTACTTCTAAAAGGTATAAATATGATTGAAAGATACGACTCACCTGAAATTTCTGATATTTGGAGCCCCTTTAATAAATTTAAAACTTACTTAGATGTTGAGGTTGCTCTTCTTAACGCTCTTGAGGGAAAGAGAATACCAAAAGGTATTGTTAGTACCATTGTTGAAAAAGCGAGAGTTAACCCAGAAAGAATCGAAGAAATAGAGAAAATTACCCGTCACGATGTAATTGCTTTTTGTACCTCAATTACAGAAAATCTTCCAGATGAGATCAGTAAATACTTTCACTTTGGATGTACCTCGTCTGACATTATTGACACGGCAACGAACCTGCAAATAAAGAAATCGGTCGGCTTAATTATAAAGCAGCTCAATAAACTTCAAGAGAATTTACTTAATAAAGCTCAAGAGACGAAATATATTATTGCCATGGGAAGAAGCCATGGAATGCATGCTGAGCCTATGAGTTTTGGACAAAAATTTTTATCTCTTTATGCTGAAATTAAAAGAAGGCATCAAGAACTTTTGCATTTTTATGAAAATGAACTCACCGGTCAACTCTCTGGTGCAGTTGGAAACTACACGGTTCTTACTCCAGAGATTGAAAAGGAGGCTATTGAGAGCCTTGGGCTTAAAGTAGAGCCAGTTTCAACTCAAATAATTCCAAGAGATTATATAACGAAGCTAGTCTCTATTAATGCACAGATTGCTAGCTGCCTTGAGAGGCTTGCCGTAGAGATAAGACTTCTTCATCACTCAGATATTAATGAGATCTATGAAGGCTTCTCTAAAGGTCAAAAAGGCTCAAGCACAATGCCTCATAAAAAGAACCCTATTTCAGCTGAGAACATCACTGGCATATCACGTGTAATAAAATCTCACCTATCAATTGCCCTAGAAAACCAAGTTCTATGGCATGAAAGAGATATTTCTCATTCAAGTGCAGAGAGACTTTTTCTCCCTGATAACCTAGGTCTTCTTTTCTATGCACTAAAAAGAATGAGCTCTACTGTTGATAACCTTGTAATTAATAAAGATAAAATTCAACAAAAAGTTTTTGGGCAATACAAATATATATCTAGCTTTGTAATGCATAAACTAATTGAAGAAAACGATAACTCAAGAGAAGAGATCTATGCCATTACTCAAAAAGCGTCTTTTGAATCAAAAACAAAAGAAGAGTTTTTTGAAATTATAAGAAACTCAGGAAAATTTAAAAATACTGATTTTAATTCATTTGAGATTTTAGATGAGACAAGTTTAAGAAATACATTTTTAGATCACGTAAACTCTGTTTTCACTAGAGCCCAAAAATAAAAAGACCCCAACACACGACTATTGGGGCCCATATTCGAAGGATGATTCGGAGAACGCTTGACCTTTCTCCAAATTACTTTATCTGGTTTATTAAATACTTCTTACCTCTAAATAATGATTTTTCTTGGTCTAAATATTTTTTGGCCTCTTCATGTGTACCAAAAAGACCAATTCCAACTCTATACCAAGTTCCTTTCCCCGGAACACTCGCTTGATTTATTACAACCATATAGTTAGCTGCTACAAATGGTTCAGCATATTTTTCTGCCTCTGCCCTTGTCTCTAAGGATACAAGTTGAATTGTAAATTTACCTGCATTCGCATCTCCATCAATAAATAATTCTTCTTCAGAATCAACTTGATTAGGCATTTTTTCAACAACCTTAGGCTTTATTTCGTCAGCAATTGCTTTTTCACCTTTAGAGGCTTTTGAGAACTCGTCTTTTAACTTCTTCTCTATACCCTCTATACTCAAATCTTCTTTTGCTGAATCTTGAACTTTCTCATTTGAATTTAATGATGATTCAAAGTCATTACCAGTAGCAATGTTTTCTGCGCCCTCTTCTTCAACTGACTTCAAGTCAATAGAGTTATTCATTGAAGGCGGTGTTGATAACCCTTTAGATCCAAGAAAGATTCCCTTACCTACTTTTACACCTAAGGTAAAAGCTGTAACTGTTATAACGATAACAAATACAAAGATAAGAATGACTTCTTTCTTTTCAAAAACAAATAATTTACTTTTATCTTCAAATTCCATATATCTATATTTTAGCTGGTCCTATGTAACGTGCAACAAGTAAATTTTTAAAACCATAAAAGTTCATTTTTTTTACTAAAACTTTTTCAGTCCACTAATCTTTTCAATATTTTCATAGACTTACTCATAGCCATTTTTTGGTACAACAATTGCTTTTCTACAGCCATAGCCTTTGAATGGGCTTGTTAACAAAATAGAAAAAGGAAAGAAAGCATGAAAAGTTTAAAAAAGATTTCTAAAAATCAAAAAGGACAAGGCGTAATGGAATATGTATTACTTACAAGCCTTATAGGTATATTTTGCCTAGCAGCTGTAAAAAAAATTGGAAAATCTCTAGATACCCGATTAAACCAAATCGATAAAAAGATAAAAAAAGAGATTGTAATTAAATAATGAATTACACATTTCAATTCACACTCTTTTTTATGATTGCCTTTGCCTTTTACCTAAGAAATCAAGGAAGCTTTAATCGAATAGCCTGCAGAGACTACTCTATTAATACAAGTTTCCAAAAAACAATGCACAGGACAGCTGATAAGAATATCTATCTAAGAGATATTCCTCCATCTTTGTCCTGCTTCATTTTCAAAGAAAAAACACTTAAATTTAAACTCTCGGGAAATTTAAAAAATGAACAATCAACAAGGTAATATTACTTCAGCAGGCATTTTATTTACATTTTTAATTATTTCATTTGGCTCAATTCTAATAAAAAAAAAGATTTCACAAATAAGCTTTCATAATCAAATGATGAAAAACTTTCTCTGTACAAAAGAGGCAAATGGACTACTTAAGAAGCACAAAGAGTTTATTACTAAAACAAACTATATCATCCACCTAGCAAATCTTGGAAAAGCCGTTGGCCTTATATCAAACCCAGGTGTTACGGTTTCCTCAGATAGAGCAAAGCAAGCCACACAACTGGTTCAAAATACATATCATATTTCATTTTTGAAAAATATTGGAAGACTTTATAGCGAAAAGTGCAAATTTACTCCTACTGTTGTTAATACCTTATACAGAACAAAGGGTGTTGCCTTCTTAGAAAGAAACTCCCTAGGCACAGTAAAAAGAAGGGATAAAAAATGGAGCTATTCAACTTTAGGATTAAAAAATACCGTAAGAACAACTTTTTCAAATGGTTCAACTTCAACTCAGAATTTTCAAATCAAAAAGGCCTTGGATCTATTGAAATTCTAGTTTCAATTAGCTTTCTCTTTATCTCCACTTTTTCTGTATACAAAATCTATAAAAGCCTAGATCAAGCTCAGGCTGAGAATATTAAACAATTTAAAAGTAAATGGAATTCTTTGGAGAGAAAGTATGCAAAGTAGTAAAAAGAAAAATAATAATTCAATAGTATTTAAATTTCTCTTTATACTAATTATGAGCAACGCCTCCATGTACATTCTTGCTGTTGATAATCAGACTTATCAAAAAGATTCAAGTTATGGGGAGATTAAACGCATCGACTATATTGAAGTGAAAATAAAAGCAAAACTTCATACGAGAGTGAATTCACATACACCTGTAAAAATCATAAATAAACGAAAAAATATTATTGTAAAAAATGCTTTCGTTCTAGAGAAGCTTGTTTCTTCTCCAGAGGACACTTTGATAAATCAAAACCTCCAAGGGCAAAATGAATTTATAGTCTATGTACATAAAAGTGATTCTCAAAAATTTTATAATGAAACAAGCTTTGACATCTATCCAAAAGATATGAAGGTTCAACTTTATAAATCAAAGGTAATTGGAGCAAAGTATGAAATTAATTATTAGTCTTTTACTAATTACAAGCCTAAGTCAGGCTTCACAAATAATAATTACATATGAGTCAGGGCAAGTTGACAATGCAAAGGTCGTCAGAAATATTTTTGAAAAGAAATATGAAATTCCTAGTGCATTGATCTTAACAATTAACAAGAGCTGTAGTTCTAAGGTATTGGATAAACGCTTTTTAAGCTTGTGTATAAATAAAAAAGGAGAGCTTATAAAGCTCTCCTCAAATATAAAGTTTCAAATTAAATCTTTACTTACTTTTAGCCGCTACCAATAGGAGCCACTATGTTTCAAACTTACTTTTCTTCTTTATGGATAGCAAATTTTGGAGTTGAACCTACGTTAGCAACTTTGTTCTTTCTCTTTCTACCAGCGTTTTTCTTTCTTAAATCTCTTCTGCGTCTTGTTTGCATAGTTTTAGATGCCATATCAATATCCTTACGTTCTTCGTTATTTAAATTTAGACCAATATTCTTATCTAGAATCCTCTTTATTGTCAAAATCTTTTTACTTTCAACTAATTATACTCCAGCAGCACATGCGGCAACGAAACGAAATATCAAAGACTTATTCATTTCTAAAGGAGAACAAACGACAATTAAAGTAAACTCAATGACCCACTACGCAATAGGAAATAAAGAAGTTCTATCACATTTGTATAAACGCAAGGCACAACAAATTCACCTAAAAGGAAAGTCTATTGGCTTTAGTGATCTCGTTATTTGGAGTGGGAAAGTTTCAACGACCTACCATATTTATGTTTTATCAAAAACAAAGCAGCTTAAAAAAGTTCAAATTGCAGAATCACTAAAAAGACTTGGACTTGAAGTTAAGGTTAATGGTGAAATAATTCTAGTGGAAGGTGAGATTTCGAATATATCTCAATTTTTTATTATTCAAAAAATAGCAAAATATAAAAATGAAAATTTAATTTTGAATATTACTCTTTCTAAAAAATTAAGAAACAAAATTATTTCAGAAATCTATTCGAAGTTGTATCAAGTTGGTGCCAAGAAAGTAATATGTCATAATTTCAAAATTCAACTTCACTGCTCAGTTGAAGGTGTCAGTATTCGCTCCAATCAAATAAAAGCACTATCGAAGCAATATAATATTAAGTTCAACTACGCGATAACAAATATTAAAGATAAAAATTATCTCGTTAAGTTTAAAATTATTCAAGTCGAGACGATGCATGAATACAAGAACAAGCTTGCCCTATCTCAAATAAGTGCTCCCCTTTTAAGCTTAATAAAAGGTAATCATATCTCACTAGTTGAAGGCGAAACAACAAATATCTCTCAACTAGATGTAAAGGCAACTCTGCTATCAGAACCTCAAACACTTGTTACCCTCGAGGCTCCAGCAATAATTTCACTAGGAGGAGAGATCCCCTACACCTCAGTCAAAGAAAACACAGAAAATACAACATGGAAATTCTTTGGTTTAAAAACAAAAATAAAATTAACAAATAAAAGAGGTAGGCTTTTTGTAAACTACAAAGCAAATCTAAGTACTCCTCAAAAGAGTGCAAACTCATCAACGGCCACAGGAGTAATTCAAGGAGCAAAAGGACAAGCAGGAATTTTTATTAAAAGAGATCAATATATAAAGCTTTTTGAAATTGGCCATAATTTTCAGGAGGATCAAACATCAGGAATCCCCCTTCTAAAAGATATTCCATTTTTTAAATATCTATTCTCATCTCGAGGAAAATACAACTCTTACAAGCACATCATATGCTTTATCTACTTAAAGGAAACAGATGAGTAATACATTAGAGAAAGGCAGAAGTATTATTTCTGAAAAGATAGATAAAGGTCAGCTTTTAGACTGGAATGAATTCTATCAAGAGGTTTATCTCCATTTTGAAGATTCTGCCGATATGGACCAGCTTAAAAGGTGGTATGACTTAATATTTAATTTTTCTTTTTTAGAGGATCTCCCTTCAAATTCAGAGGAACTTCTATTTCACAATACAAACTTTGCTCAAATAAAAACAAAAAGCTCAAAATCTGAATTTTATCATGACTTTACTCAAATTGACTTTCAGCTAATGTTATCGATTGCTGCTCTAAAAAATGATATATGCTGGAATCTATCAAAACCATTTGTTTCCTTTTTTCTAACTCATAAAGAGATTCGCTTTAGAGTGAGTCTAGTTCATTCATCATTAACTGCAGATAACTCACCCAAAGCCTTTTTTAGAGTACTAAACTCAACACCTATTGATATCAAAAACTATGACTACTCCAATAGCTTAATTAAGCTTATTAAAGAGAAAAAAAATATAATTATAGCTGGTGCAACTGGTTCTGGAAAAACAACACTTACAAACTCTCTTATAAACCTTATGCCTGAGTCTGAACATTTACTAATACTAGAAGATACATTTGAACTTGTAAGTAATAACTTAAATACTACTCGTCTGCTTAGCTCAGAAAGAAAAAAAGGTGATCTCGACTCCCTTTTAACTTATGGATTAAGAATGTCACCTGACAGGATTGTCTTGGGAGAGATGAGATCCTCCGAGGTCTCTACATTTGTGCAAGCAATGAATACAGGACATAAAGGAATGCTGACGACGGTTCATGCAAACTCAGCTCAAGACGCTCTTTCTAGGGTTGCTCTTTTATTTTTAATGTATGCAAATGTTGAACTTAGTTATGAGTTGGTGCTAAAACTTATTTGTCAAAATATCGATCATGTCGTTTTCATAGAAGATAAAAAGATCAAAAAAATCATTGATGTCTTTGGTAGTGAGAAGTCTCAAATTTTCTTTGGAGATATTGCAAGTTAATCGAATTTAATTATTACTCGAAGCCCCGGAGACATATTTACAAAATTTAATTCAGCTCTATGTGCTGTTATTATATTTTTTACCAAATAAAGTCCTAAGCCGACACCTCCGTCATCACGACAACGGCTTTCATCTGGTCTATAGAAAGCATCTGTCAGTTGCTTGATATTTTCTTCTTTCACCCCTGGCCCAGAATCTGTAATCCAGAGTTCTCTTTCTTTTGAATTAAGTCTTATATTTATTTGAGCATTTTCTTCTGAATATTTTTTTGCATTATTAATAATATTTTTTAAAGCAAGATCCATTCGGATTGGATCTATATCAAGAATTAATTCTGAATCAAGATCGACAAAAGTTTGCTCAGAACGATATTGAGAAATAAAATCATTTAAATCAATTTTCTGTGTATTTAAATCTGAATGATGGCTAACTCTCTCGGCCTCTAGAAGATGATCTATTATTTGAGTCATCTCTTTGATATTTTCAACCATTTCAGGCTTATCACCTTCAAGCATCTCAACTTGCATACGAAGCCTAGCAAGCGGTGTTTTGATCTCATGCCCAATTGCTAAGAGAAGATCTCTTTTAGCATCTAACATCGAACGTACTCTTAAAGCTAGGTTATTAATAGACTTTGTGAGTTCAGCTAACTGCCCATCGCCCTCAACAGGAATTAATTCATCAAATCTTCCCTTACCATATTCAAGTGCCATTTTTTGTATTTTATCAACTGGCCTAAAGATTGACTGAACCTTTCTGTAAGTGAAAAATAAAATTAATAAAGCAAATATAACAGATAAGAAGATTGCTTCCAATCTTTCTGGATGAAATTCCTGGTCTTTAACTCGAATCATAAAGAATTCAAAATTGTTTTCATAAAGAATATAGAACACTTTATCTGGCTGAGTAACAGAGATATAAGACGTTAATCTTTTGAAATGTAGGTCTTGTTTATTTATCTGAGAAATTATTTCGTAACGATTTGTTATTATTTTTACAGCAGCTGCTTTTTCAATAACACTCTTTGCCAGTGGATCAAAGCGCATTTTATCCGCAATTAGTCTTGTATATGTCACAATGTTTTTATTAAATGATTTCTTATAAGGTTCATCAGCAAGGTACCTAAAGCTAATCATCCATGTAATTGCAATTGCGATTGCTGCTCCAAAAAAGACTACGAGCAAACGTCCAAAAAGAGTGTGGCGTTTTTTAGAAGCGCTCAATTATCAGCACCAATAAACATATAACCTTTGCCCCAAATTGTTTTGATGAATTTTGCCTCTTTCGAGTCGTCCCCGAGTTTTTGTCTTAATCGACTTACAGATATATCAATTGATCGACTAAAGACATTTGAATCAATACCTTGTAGACCATTCATAATGTCGTCTCTAGATAGAGCCTTTCCTCTATTTTTAATAAATAAAGATAAGAGTTCAAATTCCATCGTAGTTAAATCTAAATTTTCTTCTTTGAAAAAAGCTTCTCTCCTTAAGAAGTTCACTTCTAATTCATTCATAGAGAAATGTTCTTCTTCATTGGCTTGAATCGGTGTGTGAGATCGTCTAAGAATTGATTCGATTCTTGCAAGAAGCTCTCTTGGTTCAAAAGGTTTTGGAAGATAGTCATCAGCTCCAAGCTCAAGACCTACTATTCGATCACTAACTTCTCCTCGAGCAGTTAGCATAATGATTGGAATTGTATTTGTCTTTCTAACTTCTTTAAGAACTTGAAAACCATCCATCTCAGGAAGCATAATATCCAGAATAATTAGGTCATATTGGTTTTTATTTAAATTTTCAAACCCACTTGAAGGTCTAAGTGAGTGGTCAACAGTATGCTCATACTTCTCTAAGTATGTTTTTACTAATTCACCAAGTTTTACGTCATCTTCTATTAATAATAATCTAGCCATAACTCACCATATCATACAGAATTCAAAAATTATTCACGATTACATTTTGTTACAAATAAATACAATTCTGAAAAGCTTTCTATCTCCAAATCCCATAATCTAAATACAACAAAATGATTAACAAACTTAATCATGATTACAAGGAGGTTATCAAAGAATAGAAAAGTTATTACAAGGGAAACTATTTCAAAAAAAGAATGAAGTGTAAAAGATTCTTTTTGTCCCCAAAGGACACACATAATTGATCATGAAAGTAACTAATATCAACTGTCCGAATACTCTTACTTTCATGGTCAAACTTCTCTTCGGCAAGCGCTCTTCTAGAGTAAATTCCTGCAAGCCAAACAAAGTTTCCTATCCCTATCGTGAATGTTTCGTTTCAGAGGCCTCAAGTTTAAACTTGGGGCTTCTTTCTTTAAGCTTTTAATTAGAAGGTAAATTTATTATTTATTTTGACTTGGTCTGCGGTAAAGAAGGTAGCTATACATTACTTCTTTCGCTTTTCTATTGAATCCTCTAAAATTCACTTTTCCATTTCTTTTTTTACGACAATAGAATTCATGAGTCTTTATGCTTTCAATACTTGAAGGGTTAACAATATCACCATCAAATAATTCAAGCTCTTTTATTAACTGAGCAAATTGAATATTATTTAATGCTTTATCAAGAGTTTTAACTTTTCTTTTTTTGTTTTGTCTTTTTACAAATTTATTAAATTCATCTCTTGCACTAATAAAGTCTTCAAAGATTACAAGATCATGTTTATCAAAATTTGTTTCAATATCTATTTCTTTATTTAAAAGAGCTTCCGATACTGTTATAACTGCAATCATTTGCCTTTTGTTTTTGTCAAAATCGACTCCGGCCATCTGTAGCCCCTTAAACAACAGAGCCACTGAAACAGAAATAGGTAATCCGGCAGTTGCACCAAGAGCAACAGGAGCTAGAAATTTCACAATCTCTTTGAGCCCTGTAACTGTATATTTTACAGCAATAACTCGGCCCTTTCTAATAAGGATATCTTCCACTTTGGGATAAGAAATACTATTTTTAAGCTCCGCACAGGCATAGAATTTTTCTTTCGCGAAAGAATGGTTCGAGAAAAAAACGCAAAAGCTTATTAGTAGTACCAATAGATTACGGGATTTGAAAATGTTGTTAAAACTCACTATATCCATGGATTAATTCTAACAAATTAAGGGTTTTAGTGGCATTTGAGTGAAGGATTTATAAGTGGTGTAAAAACTTTTGACAGTTTTTTGGAGGTGTTTATTTATAAATAAAAAAGCCGCTAATTAAAGCGGCTTATATCTTAGTCTCTCTTAAGTTTCTTATAACTTATTCGATGTGGAATTTCAGCTGCATCACCAAGTCTGCGCTTCTTATCCTCCATATAGTCAGAGAAGTTACCCTCAAACCATTCAACATGAGAATTCCCTTCAAATGCTAAAATATGTGTCGCAATTCTATCAATAAAGTACCTATCGTGAGAAATAACAACTCCACAGCCAGCATAATTATCTAAGGCAGTCTCAAGAGCTTGAAGTGTATTTACATCCAAGTCATTAGTTGGCTCATCCAGAAGAAGTACGTTTCCGCCCTCTTTCAGCATTTTTGCCAAATGGACTCTATTTCTTTCTCCACCAGAGAGTTCCGACACCTTTTTCTTTTGATCCTCTCCAGAGAAGTTAAACTTAGAAATATATGCTCTAGAGTTAACCTCTTTCCCTTCAACTTCAATAACATCTAAGCTGTCAGCCACAACATCAAAGATGGTAGAGTTTGGATCCATATCACGTCCCTGATCTACATAAGCAAGCTTAACTGTCTCACCAACTTTAAAATCACCAGCATCAGGCTTCTCAGAACCAGTAATCATCTTAAATAAAGTTGTCTTACCTGCACCGTTTGGACCAATGATTCCAACAATTCCACCAGGAGGAAGTTTAAAGTTTAAATCATCATAAAGAACTTTCTCTCCGAATGACTTGGCCACTGCACTTGCATCTATAACTACATCCCCAAGTCTTGGACCATTTGGAATGAATAGGTCATTTGTTTCATTTCTTTTCTCTTTTGTCCCCTCATCAAGCATTTGATTATAGTTATTAATTCTCGCCTTACCTTTAGCTTGTCTCGCTTTGGCAGAAGACTTAATAAATTCCAATTCTTTTTTAAGGGCTTTTTGTCTTTTTGATTCAGACTTTTCTTCTTGAGCAAGCCTTTTTGTTTTTTGTTCTAGCCATGAAGAGTAGTTTCCTTCCCAAGGAATTCCGCGACCTCTATCCATTTCTAAAATCCAACCGGCAACATTATCTAAGAAATACCTATCGTGGGTAATCGCAATTACTGTTCCCTTATAGTTTTGAAGATGTCTCTCAAGCCAAAATACAGTCTCTGCATCTAAATGGTTTGTTGGCTCATCCAATAGAAGTACATCTGGCTCTTGAAGAAGTAACCTACAAAGAGCAACTCTTCTTTTTTCCCCTCCAGATAAAACACCACATTTTTGATCACTTGGTGGACAACGAAGAGCATCCATCGCAAGTTCTAATTTGGAATCAAGATCCCAAATATTATAAGCATCCATTTTATCTTGAAGTTTTCCTTGCTCTTCTAAAAGAGCATCCATATCTGCTTCCGGATCTGCAAACTTATCATTGATCGCGTCGTACGCATTTCTAATTGCAACGTGCTCAGCTGCCCCCTCTTCAACAATCTCTTTAACTGTTTTTTCAGGATCAAGCATAGGCTCTTGTTCTAAATATCCTACCGACACACCTTTAGATAAATTTACATCTCCATCGTATTCAGTATCTACACCTGCAATAATTCTAAGAACTGTTGATTTACCGGCACCGTTTAAACCGAGAACACCAATCTTAGCTCCGTAAAAAAATGAGAGGCTTACATCTTTAATAACTGTTTTTTTACCCGGGTAAGTCTTGCTTACTCGAGACATCGAGAAAATAATCTTCTGTGTCATAGGAATCCTTTAAAAATTTTAACTGATTTAACCAAATTCTCTGCTCTCAGTCTAACTATTTAAAGGCTAAATGATGACATTACCTTGAGGATCACTAGCATGAAGCTGCTAAGGAAAAAGAATATTAATACAAACAATTTTATTGCTGCTAGGTGTTTTAAAAAGCTCTCGAAACGATACTCTTGCAAAAACCAAAGCTCCTCAATTGTCATTTCAACATCATCCTCACCAAGGCTTCCACTATTTTTTATTTGAGCGAGAAAATCAGCAGCACGAATCTTATAAATCTGAAGATCTTTACTTGAACAAAGGCTATCAAAGTTAATTTTTTCATTAATTTTATTTACAGGAAAACGTGTTGTTAAATAAACATTTAGTGAATAGAAGGCCTTGAGATAAGATTCCACTGGCTCAAAGCGAGAGATTTTGACTTTAAAGAAAAGAACCAAAAAGACAATATAGCCTGCAAGCTGAATAAATATCGGTAAAACAAGATCACTAAGCTCTATACGAATATCAACTTGATAGCGAAGACTAAAAACAAAAAAGGCTCCCATAAGTTGTGTTACAAGCATTTGAAATATTCCCCCCAAAAGCTCTGAGTGAATCTTTTTTTCAAATCTCATATCATTTATTAAAGCACGTTTTAAACCTGGTAAAAACTCATGAATATTAAGCCCCAATTTTTGATAGGAAATAATTAATGTATCGATAAGAGCGGTAAAGAATTTGTACTTTGTCAGTTCAATCTTTTTATCACCTTTTAGTATCTGAGAGCTTAAAAGAATAACTTCCCTATAAAGAGATTTTGCTTCTTTTTGTCTAGGCAGATACCTATGGAGCACTACAAGCCCTGAGCCATCTTTTAGCGATGCTAAATAAATAAAAAGTATAGAAAATAGAGTTATGTTGAATATAAACCACGTCATTACGGTTATATACAAAGCAAATCTTGGGCCAAAAGAAACACCTTATTGACTTCCCACATCAAAAATGTAAAAAAGGGCCATGAAAACGAAGTCAATTAATTCTACTCAAGCGAGCCTTGATGATAAGAAAGAGCTTATTGAGAACTTTCAAATCAAACTTGAAAACTTGAATAAAGAACAACTTGATCTAATGGTTAAGAAATTAAATTTTCTATGTTTAAACTACGATCCCTATCAATTAGATATGGGGCAAGAGGTTGAGAACATTATAAATGAATATGAGCTTTCAAGCTTTACTTCTAACCCATTTGAATTTACAAATATTCTTCTACAAATGTTAGATAAAACAGAAAATACAATTAAGTCCCGAGTTCACTAAATTATGACTAGATTCAACAACAACTATGGTAATTCTCGCAGTAGATTATCAACTTATGAAATCCACCCTACTTCTGTAAAGATGATTCAACAAGGCAACCCTTGGGTTACACTTGATGAGTACTCTGAGAAATTTCAACCGAATGATAAATTTATTGTGGCTATGAGTAATCAAAGACAATTTGCGCTCCTTCTACACGATCCACAACATAAATCTGTAAGGGCCAGACTTTGGTCAAAATCAGGAAATTTTGAAAAACAAATAAAAAGTTTTAAAGCTGACTTTACCAAAAGAGTTGATGAGGCCTTTAGACTTCGAAAAGATCAGAAACTATTAGAGAAAAGAAATAATTTTTATCTTATATTTGGAGAAGGCGATAATCTTCCAGGACTTTTTGTTCAGTACCTTAATGGAGAGGTTTTAGTTCAACACTATACACATTTTTGGGACAAGTATGAAAATTTTGTCCTAGAAACTCTTATGAAAAAGATTCGAGATGTTTTTAATCTTGATCTATACAAAACAAATATTTGGAAACAAATGCGTGTTGATGGTGAAGGTTTTAAAGAAAGTCCGAAATGCTTTGATCCGAACCTATCTTTTAAAAATATTGAAATTCAAGAATTTGGAGTGAAGTATAAACTAAATCTTGGAAGTCATTACGATATTGGTTTATATACAGATATGGCCAGCGTTCGAGGAAAGCTTGAACCTCACTTCAAAGCTTCTGAATCAGTTTTAAACCTTTACTCATACTCTGGTGCTTTTTCATTATTTGGATTAAAGAATGGAGCAAAAGATGTTGTCTCTGTTGATCTATCTGAAAAATATCTTGAGTGGCTTGATGAAAACATTAAACTAAATGAAGATATAGATCCTAAAAATCATAAATCAATGGTCTCATCTGTTAGTGATGCAATTGATAAATTAACAAGTGATAAGAAAAAATTTGATCTCATTATATGTGATCCTCCAAGTTCAAGTTCTGATGGGAATAAAAGAACAAACGCTCTTAAGGAATACGAAAAATCTCTTCCTAAAATTGAAAAGCTTTTAACTGAAAATGGTAAAGCCGTTGTTTTTCTAAACACTCACAAAGTAAATCGAAGAAAATTTCAAGTAAAGCTTCACGATATAATTAAAGATAAGGGCTTAAAGCTTAAAACAAGCACTTTTTACGGACTTAATGAAGACTGTCCATCGATGCCAAAATTTCCAGAAGGATCTTACCTAAAGGGATTTTTACTTGAGAAATGTGAAAACCCTCTTGAGGAAATTGAAAAGATTCAAAAGAGCACTGGTAATAGACCTCAACATAAAAAGAAGCCTTACAAAAAAAGATATAATAAGAAAAGACCAGTTAACGGTAACAGATGATAGAAGTAAAGAATCTTAGTAAAACTTTTAAGGTTCACACTAAAGAGCCTGGTTTTATAGGCTCTGTAAAATCCCTTTTCTCAAGAAAATATATTCACAAAGAAGCACTTAAGAATATTAACTTACAAATTAACGATGGAGAGATCATAGGTCTTATTGGATCTAATGGTGCAGGAAAAACAACTTTAACAAAAATTCTCTCCGGTATAATTCATCCAACAAATGGCGAAGTAAGTGTTCTAGGTTTTGATCCCTGGCAAAGAGATAATAGATACAGAGAACAGATGGCCCTTATCATGGGACAAAAAGCACAGCTTTGGTGGGACCTCCCCGCTCTCGATGGATTTTTACTACTCAAAGAGATTTATCAAATCCCAGAGGCTCAATTTAATAAATCTCTAGACTATCTATCCGAATGCTTAATGATTAAAGATCAATTAAAAGTTCAAGTGAGAAAACTCTCACTGGGTGAAAGAATGAAAGTCGAGCTTATGGCCGCTCTTTTACATAATCCCAAAGTTGTTTTTTTAGATGAGCCAACAATTGGACTAGACCTGACTGCTCAAAAAGCGGTAAGAGAATTTATTAAACAATATAGAAAAGAATTTAACCCTATAATGATCCTCACTTCTCATTATATGGAAGATATCGAAGAGCTTTGTGAAAGAGTTGTGATTATGAAAGAGGGATCATTTATATATGATGGTTCATTAAATGAGATAAAGCAGCAATTTGCAAAGACAAGACTAATTAAAGCCAGTTTAAATCAAAGCCCTGATAACATAGAGAGCTTAAAAGCCTCATTAGCACTTGATGATTCATCTATTACAATTTCTGATAACGAAATAGCAATTCACTCTCCGAGAGAAAAAGTTATGGAATATTCGGCAAAGCTTTTAAATACTTGCTCAATTAAAGACCTAAGTATTCAGGAGGAAGATATTGGAGAGATAATAGAGACCATTATGAGAGAGGGAAAAGCTCAATGAAGATTCCTTCTTGGATAAAACAAGTTTATCTGATGGAGCTTAGAAAGATCATTACTTATCGAGCTGACTTTTGGGTTAACTTTGTCGGTCAAACAATTTTTTCAATTTTAATTTCTTATTTCTTATGGCTTTCTATTTTTGAATCTAATAGCGCCACTCAGATTAATGGTTATACTCTTAATAAAATCATTTTCTACTATCTTATCGTTCCAATCGTTTTTAGAATTCAGCAAGGTGAAACAATAGGCGCTATTAGTGGTGACATCTACAATGGAACACTAAATAAGTACTTACTCTACCCTATAAGTTTTTATACCTACAAGATCACAACCTATATTGCGAACTCGACGTTTTTCTTTTTACAGCTTTGTACAATTGCTTTGGTTTATTACTTTTTTATAAATACTGATTCGAATATAAAATTGTCCTTTATAAACTTTTTATTATTCTCAATTGTGCTCATGGTATCTTCTTTAACTTATTTTTACTTAAACTCCATTACTGAGCTCATTGGATTTTGGGCAGATAATATTTGGTCTCTTGGAGTTATCACTCGTTTTTTAACTCGATTTTTAGGTGGTGGGCTAATACCTCTTAGCTTCTTTCCTATTTGGTCAGTCGAATTATTGCAGTTCACTCCTTTTCCTTATATTGTTGATTTCCCAATGAAGGTATTTTTTGGGGATTTCACCTACGTCTCTTATATTCAAAGTCTTATTATCTTAAGCCTCTGGACGCTACTATTTCGATTCATATCAAAAACGGTCTGGAATAGAGGGCAATACCAATATACGGGAATTGGAATATGAGGTACGTCAAACTGTATATTCACTTTCTTAGGTTTTCTTTTAGTAAGGCCATGCAGTTCCGAGTAGATTTTTTCTTTCGAGTTTTTATGGATATTGTATTTTATCTTGTTCAATTTTTATTTTTCAATGTTCTATATCTCCATACAAATACACTTGGCGGATGGAATTTAGAGCAGATGTCCATTTTTATTGCAGGCTATATCTTTATTGATGCATTAAACATGACTTTATTTTCAACTAATTGTTGGTGGTTTCCTTTTTATATAAACCGAGGAGATCTTGATTACTACCTCACAAAGCCGGTATCCTCTCTCTTTTTTCTAAGCTTAAGAGAATTTGCTGCTAATTCATTTTTAAATTTATTAATTGCAATTGGTTTACTTACATATATGCTTCAAACTTACTCTGCTCCTCTTTCAGCTGGAACCGTTGTTATTTATGTCTTTCTTCTGATCGTTGGTACATTTCTTTATCACTTGTTGCATTTACTATTTCTCCTAAGCGTCTTTTGGACTGGGTCTCCTCGTGGCTTTGGAGATGTTTATTTCGCGGGTGTTCACGTTCTAGAAAGACCAGATCGAATTTTCAAGGGCTTTACTCGCTTTGTCTTTTTATATATTCTTCCCTTTAGTATAATGGCTTCATATCCAGCAAGGTTTCTTTTTAATGAGAATCCTATTGAGGTTTTAATAACAATTGGGCTCATAACGACCGCTTTCTTTTGTATAACATTATTTGTTTGGAAAAGAGGATTAAAGGTCTATAGCTCTGCTTCATCATAAGGTCTTAAAATGAGTTTTTCTGAAATAACAATGATTGGTTTTATTGGTAATGATCCAGAGTTAAAATATACAAAAAATAATACCGCCGTCCTCACTCTTTCTGTCGGTGTAAGCGAAAGATTAAAAGCCACAGCCCCAAAAGACTTAAAGCCTAAAACTTTTTGGCACAAATCGAGACGCTGGGGAAAGAGGGCCGAAACCGACAAGACGAATCTCAAAAAGGGCGACAAAGTTTTTATCAAAGGCCATCTTATCTATGATTCGTGGGAAGATAGAGCTGGCAGAAAACACAAAGATGCCGTTATTGAAATCGACTATCTAGAGAAGATGTTGTTTGAAAATATCACTATTAGTCTCGGTGACGAGTCGTAATTTCAATAACATAGATAGTTAAGAACAACATATTACCCGACAAAAGAGCTAAAGCTTTATTTCAATTATACCGATCAGACTTCTATGAAGTGTTTTATTAGACATTTTTTTACTCTGACTATGCTCCTTGTTTTTGCACAAGGCAGCTTTGCGCAAGTTGATGAAAAGAAAGAGCTCTGTCAAAGTGTACTCGATTGGATCTATAAAGATTTAACTGTGAATAATCTTGATAAATCAATTGATAGAACAAAAAGAAAATTACTTGCCGCTGTTATCAGCACTTTAAAAAATCATAAAAAAGGAAATCTAAAACATCACCCAGAACTTGCACAGCTTTGGAAGTCGATGAAACAATTAGATCCCGAGTTTGAAAGTTACCTTCAAAAGAACAAACCCTACAAGAAGCTTATGAAATATACATTCTTCGATTGGATTGCTGGTGACCCCGATCCCGAAGACATTGAAACTCTTAACTTCTTTAAAGTTGTCGATCGTTGGAAAAATCTTCAGCGATCAAAACCTGAATATTTTAATGGACTAGACCCAGAGCTTAGGCTTGATGACTGGGACATTACGACTTCAAAGCTTGTTGATAGAATTGGAAATCTAAATCATCAAGACAAAGAACTAACACAAAAGATAAAAAATCTATCTAAAGACCTTAAGTCCTTAACTCCAAGTGAAGGACAAAGCTTTGAGGGAAAAGATCTTGGATTAAATAAAATTAAAAATCAAGTGGATCAAATTCAATCAGATATAAAAGATAGTATAATAAAAATATTCAATGAAAATTTTGGAGACTATAGTCAATACTGTTCAAAAGAAGATTTCACCAACTTGTTAACTGGCAATACAAATTATTGCCCAGTAGATACGATTAGCTCAACACAGCCTCTACCAAGCATTAAGGTTGAGTTAAATAAGATTTCAGATATCTTAAATACAAAAGACTTAAACGGAATATTTAAACCTGAAAAGCCTATTATTGATATCGATGACCCTACAGACCAGACGGGATCTTCAGTCAATGCTGTAGATCAACTTTGTCCAATAAAAATTGATTATTTTAAAATTAAGAAACCTTCTAAGAAGGCTACTTACAATATGCGCGGATCAGATATTGTAGATACGATTGTAATCCACCACACAGGAGAAGGAACAAAGCTCACAACAAACGCTGAAGTAATACATAAAATGCATGTTAATCGCTCTACAAGAAATAGTCCTTGGTACATGGTCGGATACAACTATATTGTTTCATTGGGGGGTAATGGCTCTTCAATTCAATCACCAGCGATCATAGAAGGAAGAAACCCTTCATTTAGAGGCGCTCACGCGGGTGGAGACACTTTACCGCTAGCTCCTAAGAACTTAAAAAAACTTTTTAACACCTTTCAATACTACAATTGCAAAGAGGATTTAAGAAATAAAGTGATGACACCATCCGCGATCACGAAAAATAATATTTGCTCAGAAAGCTTTCAACCTATAGACAATAATGGTTATCAATGTGCTGATCTAAGTAGCAATATCGCCGACATAAATAATGATGGTTCTCTCAGCGGAAATATGACATCAATTGGAATTGCAGTCATGGGTAATTTTAGCGATAATCACGTTAGAACTTTTAGAGGTACTCAAATATACTCTGCCCCTAAAATCAATGTTGCATCTATTAAGGAAAACTTGATTCCAAAACTTGTAGATCTAATAAATGCATTAAAAAAAGAATATCCAAACTTGAAAAAAGTTGTTCCTCATAATTACTTTAAGGCCACTGAATGCCCGGGAACAATACAACAAATACTCGGAAGTGTTGCAGCCCAAACAGGCTTAGAAGTATACTTAAGTAAGTCTGAAGAGTTTGAAAGAAAAAAATTAACCGACTATAAGCATCTTCGAAAAGTTGTAACATGGAAAGCTGGAAGACGAGTTGAAAAGTACGTATACAAGTCTACCTATCAAAATCTTCTCAACATAACAAAAGAAATTAAAAGGTATGAAAAAACAATTTTAGATATTAAAACTGATATTTTTTTAAACAATAGATCTGAATCTTACAAGCAGAATGAAATTGAAATAGCTCAACGAAGACTTACTCCTCTCTACTCGAGAAAAGACGAAGTTCTAGAGGATTTAAATTTATGAAAAGTTTCATACTTTTAGCTCTTTTATTGAGCTCAACTCATTGCTTTGCTTTAAAGATAGAAAAACAAACAAAAGAAAAACTTTTCGATGTTACGAAACATTTCCTAACTTCGGTTGAGACTGGCAACAAAGATCTATACCAGAAATCCGTTTCAAAGAAATTCTATGATCAACAACATGCAAATGGTTTTGTAAAAAAAGCATTTTCTAAAAAGAAGAACAAAGACTCTTCATCGATTGATTTTGATTTTAAAATAAAAAAAGGTGCTGTCGACAAAGATTTCTACTTCGTAAACTTCAAAGAAAAAAAAGATCGCTCTTATAGCGACACCTGGCTTATTATAAAGAAAAATTTAAAAGGGTCTTTCGTTATTGATGGAATCCATCACTTCGAAGACTAAAGAGTTTCCACTGAAGAACATTTATCTAAATAATCTTTTTTGGCCTTACTAATTGAAGCGATTGTTCTTCCTCTATTTCCGACCTTCATATAAGAAATTCTTCGTTTGTCATTTTCACATACTTTACTTAGAACTGACTTAAACTCATGATAAGCAGCTATAGGATAAGGCATTCCATAAGCTGAAGAGACAAAACCAATTTCATTCTTTGATATATAAGGAAAGCTCTCTCCGATACCGTGGAGGTCAAGCTTATGCTTAAAGTTAGCATAGTATGACCCAACAGAATAAAACTTTTCAACAGCAAGCTTCTTAGAAATTTTACCCGTATCAGTACTAATAATTTTTTTACAATTGTATCTTTCTTGGAGTCTTTTTGGAAAAAGCTCATTTAAAACCCTACACTCAGTCATAAAGGCGTGAACTTCCCCACCCTCTCCTTCAACTGTACTTTCAATAAATTTAGGTAAGGTAAACTTAGTATTATAAGGGTTAAATGTTTTTCGATGAACAAAATGAGTCAACTCGTGTGCAAGGTCAAGTAAAGCATCGTATTGGTTCAATTGATTATTAATATAAACTTTTGAACGCGATTCATAGCTAATCTTATTTGGATCATGTTGGCTAAACTTTCTTATCAGAGTCGTATCAGTTATAGATCCGGCTCCAGGCTTAATTACATCGTACAATGTTAACCCATAGCTTTTAGCCTTCTTATTTGCATTTCTAATAAGCTCTCTGCCCGTTTGAGACTTCGAAAGATAGATCAACAGATGCTTAAGGTTTAAATGTTCACTAGAGCTAAATTGAACCCATCTCGTCTTTTGACTGAGTCGCGAGCCACCATCCAAGAACTCAGTTGCACCCAAGAGCTGAATTCCTATAAAAATATAAATAAAGATAAACTTATTCATCTTTATTCATATCGGAAGCTACAATATCTTTTGTAAAACCTTATGCATGTTTAGAGTAAAAGGTAAAAATTTGCCTATATCCGAGGGCTAATATCAGGTATCTACTTAATATTTAACTTTTTCCCATTTAGGTTTATTTTTTCTATGAGAATAAGCTTAGCTTTAAGAAAGGCATCTTGCTTATTTCGCCCAGAAGACTTAGCCGCTGAAATAAAGCTATCGACCTTATCTCCACTATTGTCTCGAACATCCACCTCAAGAGAAAATGAATATTCTTTAAGCCCTCTGCTAGCAGCTTGAACTCCATCTTTTGCGGAGTATACAAGTCGTACAGTGAGATCTGTTGCATTATCCCTAACAACCTTAAAACCCCGAGAAGACAGGATCTCTTCAACTTTCTTCACAAGGATTCTAGGAACATCATTGATTGGCCTTACAAGAACTTTGTTTCCTTTTTGAACCTTTGAATACTTTAGATTATTAATTTTTGAAATACTCATATCAGTTGAAATAGACTCCCCCGCTAGGATCATATACTTCTTATTTAAATAAATTCGTTTGGAGAACAAAAGATTCATTTTAACTAAAGAATTTTTCAAACCTTTTTTATAATGAAAACGAATTTGATCATCTAGAGATTTTATTTCACCTCTCAATCTTCGCTTAGCTTCTATTTTTTCAAGAACTGAAAGAGAAAACGAAATTCCATCTTTCTCATACCTTGACTTTATGTAAGCCTTTTTAAATATTTCAGCTACTGAGTGATTCACATCTTGCTGCACACGCAACTCTAAAGCCTGCGCCTCAGCAGCAGTAAAGCCAAATTTCTCTAATGATATATTTGATTCATTTTTTGTTTTTAAAATACTAGCAAGTGATTTTTTAGAATTTGCATCTGCTGCCGCTGAAGAGTCTCCCTCCGCTGATGCACAGAGATAAACTTCATGCTCACAACTTTGCTCAATCTCATAAACCCACTCGGGAACAGAGCTTTCTTTTAAATTCATCTCAAAGTCTTTATCTTTTTTACCGTTTGATGCACAGCCAAACAGAAAAGAAAACAACATCAAGATTATTAGGGATTTCATTAACAGCCTTTTTCGTTACATCATCCTGAGCCCTTGCCTATAAGTCAATATTGAATCTTTTACTTTTATGCGACAAGTAATCCGTAATAAGCATATTTATGATACAAAT
>CAKZJW010000068.1 GCA_937120495.1 uncultured Oligoflexia bacterium | reverse complement strand
CTTCCTCGACCAGCAACACATTGTTGCCAGTAAGCGTGTTGTCCGTGTGCTCGTAGCGCAGACCATAGACCAGGCGCAGATCCGAACTGTCCCAGCGACCGAGGAAGTACCCCGCCATGATGTCTTCATCGACCGCGAAATCCTCCACCGCGCTGTCGAAGTCGCTGTCGACCTCGACCAGCTCGAAATCGCCGAAGTTCGCGCGGAAGAAATCCGATCCCGCAGTATAGCCCGCAATCGGACCGAGGTCTGCGAGGCGGTAGGTCTGGCCAAGACCGATCGCGTCGTTGAGCGTCATCGCGTCGTTCTCGTAGAACGCGACGTTCTTGTTGAAGCTCTTGTCGCGCCAGCGGCCCTTGAACCCGACCTGCGCGGTGAATTCGCCATTGTCTGCGGCGAACCGGCGGCCGAGATCGAACTGCGCGGCCCATTCCTCGTCCTGTGCGTCCGACAGCGAGACGAGTTCGATGTCGTTGAGTTGTATTGCTCTGAAGAAGTCTTTCCAGTCTCCGCCCATGGGTTGTTTATTTTGAAAGTGATAGAAGCTTTTATCTGTGAATTTTCTATTCTTTCAAAACCATAATTTTGTACTCCCAAAAACTCCACATCTTCATACAATGTGCAGGAAGAAAGTGTAACCATCAATAATACAAATACCCAAAAATTAAGTTTCTTTACCATTATATAGTACTTTTAAACTGGTTTAAAAATCGGATGTCGTTTTCAAAAAACAACCTCAAATCATTAATTTGGTATTTCAACATAGCAATTCTTTCTACTCCCATCCCAAATGCAAATCCAGAATAAACTTTAGAGTCAATTCCACAATTTTCTAGCACATTAGGATCTACCATTCCACACCCTAAAATTTCTAAAAATCCTGTGTGTTTGCACACATTACATCCTTTTCCTGAACAAATATTACAAGAAACATCTACCTCAGCACTAGGCTCAGTAAATGGAAAATAGGAAGGTCTTAATCTTATTTCTGTTTTTTCTCCAAACATTTCTTTGGCAAAATAAAGTAGTGTTTGTTTCAAATCGGCAAACGAAACATTTTTATCAATATACAAACCTTCTACTTGGTGAAAAAAGCAATGTGCTCTGGCCGAAATTGCTTCATTTCTATAAACCCTACCAGCAGAACCCATCACAACCATTCGTCCGTCAGGATGGATAGCCATTGACGTTCCTAATCCTGCAACACCTAATAGTGCTACATAAAAGCTAACATCGCCCGTAGTAACATTGGTTCTATATACATTAGTATTATCGTGTGAGTATAAGAAACCATCGTTAGGATCAAACGCACCAGCACTAAATGTTAAAGGTGAACCGTCTGTTGTAGTTAATGTGGTATCTGGCAACTGTGTATCAGTATTCACATCAACTGTAGTAAGGATGTCAGGAGCTACAAAATTGTACAATCTGAAATTATCATAATCCGCAGAACCACCAGCAGAAGGAACAGATAACGTAGTTACTGACTCCCACTGCTCAGTGAAGAAACTGTATCGAGCGAAAGCACCACCACTATCAATCAATAACAAGAACTCAGCATCTTTCTCACAAAGAGTTTCAATTCTGAAATCTAGGTACTGATCCGCACAAGTAGTAAAGTTGTCAGGATCACCAGAAGGTGTTCCTACTTCTGCTGTATCAAGATTTACGAATATCGGCCCTGCCACAATAATTCCATCTTCATCTAAGAAAACAGATTGTGACCATTGCTGACCTTCTTCATCAATAATACAAGTTTTAATAACTTGATTTTTAATGTCTGTTATGGGTGGATAACTCATTCAGGTTGAGTGAATTTAGTTATTTGTCAATAACCAGTGGCCATAAGAAAATTTATTTACTAAAATAAAATCACCAATTAGAAGCGTTGGAATCATTGAGCCTGATGGAATCTTAAATGGTTCAAAAAAAGTAGATCGAAATGCAAGAACAGCAATAATAATTAGAGTTATGGATTTAAATTCTTTTTTAAATTTATCTTTTCTACTTAGAGTTGGTTTTTCAGATTTTTCAATAATTTCATCACTCATATTTGACCATTTTTCCTATTTTTTCTTTCTTTGTAAGTCATCATAGTAATATTGAATGATTTTTTTAGCAAGAAATGTTGATTTTACGTACCATTTCTTAACATTAACAATCATTATACATACGGAAATACCAGAGTCTTCTTCTTGTCCCTTTCGCTTTGCGAAAGATACAAACCAATCTCTTTTACCATAAGGCACTCCCCCAGTAATACTTCCCGTTTTACCAGCGACTTCGATATTTTTAATTCTTCTCATTTTCCACGGCCTAAAAGCGGATCGGGCAGTACCAGACTTTACGGTAAGTTTCATCATTGAACTAAGCTCTTTTGCTGACTCAGACGAGATAACTCTTTTCTCTAAACTTTGTGGACGCCATAAAATTCTTTCATGCTCTTTATCAATAACTTTAGTTACTAGTTTTGGATTCTTTAAAACACCACCGTTTGCTATAACCGATGCAATGATAGCTCCATGAGTTGGTGAGATCATCGTTGCTTTATTAAAGCCTGAAGCCAGTTCGGCTAAAGCATAATTCGTATTTGCTGTAAAAACTTGTGATTCTCCAACATCCAACATGCTAAAGAGATCCGTATTAAAACCAAACTTATTTGCAGTTAATCTTATACTCTTTGCTGTCGTATTTTTTTGAGCTGCTTTTCCGAAGATCACATTATTTGATCTAGCAAATGCTTTTTTAAACGGAATTGTACGTGTCCAACGATTTTTCTTATTCTTTAACTGATATTTATATAAAGTTGATCCTTTTCCCGAATAACTAAACATTGATTCTTTTGAAAGTGTTTTTTTCTCTAGCATATCAGCTGCAGTTATAACTTTAAAAATACTTGCTGCTGGATTTGTACTCGAGAAACTTAAACCAGTGCCAAATTTTTTCGTACCTTTAGTATAATCAATAGCCGTTAAAATCTTTCCTGTATTATTATCTATTACTACAACTGACGCATAATCAGAGCGGTAGCGTCTTAGATACCTTCGAACACCTTTTTCGAGATCTTTATTAATTGTATATTCAACATTATATTTTTTAGTTTCAAGATTTACATTTGTTGGATAGTTTTTTGAGAAGAAGTCTTCGTTAAATTTTATTTTAAATTTTTCAAGATCAAATTTTGTTAAACTAAAATCTTTTCCAAGGTTTAGATTTCCAAGACTTAAAACAGCAATAATTATTAATATCAGCTTATTAAAAATCATCCTTTGTAACCTAAGCCTATTACAAAAAATTCTTTACTTACATTTCTTGTCGATTTGGGTTTTAGATATTGAAATTTAGTAAAGTTTTGACGTTCTGTTTTTAAATATTGTTGAGCATCGTTTGAATCAAAAACTTTAATGACAAAGTTTCCACCTGGTCTTAAAAATTTTTTCAAGTGATAAAAACACATTTCAACTAACTGAAGACTTCTTATCTGATCCACAGATTTTATTCCCGTTGTGTTTGGAGCCATATCTGAAATAACAACATCAAATTGTTTATCTACACCAATATCAGTTAATTCTTTTACATCGTTAATATCTTTCTCAAAGACAGTAACATTATCAAGGGCCTCTAGTTTTGTATTAATTTCTCTGATATCAATTCCAACAACTTTTCCCGAAGGCCCAACTTTTCTTGAACAATATTGTGTCCAAGAGCCGGGATGATATCCAAAATCCATTATCAAATCATTTTTGTTGATTACTTTAAATTTTTTATCTATTTCTTCTAGCTTATAAACGCTTCTAGCAAAGTAATTCTCTTTTTTTGCTTTATTAAAATAGTGGTCCTGAACCTTAAATCCCATAGCTGCTCAATCTTTCAAAGTTGTTAATTTTATATTCTGCTACATTAATACCATATTTTCTTATCTTTGAAATCAATGTTACCTTACTAATTTCAACTGTTTGAGCTGTAAAATTGATTCGGCCTTGAAATTTTTTGAGTTTTTGTTCTAAAAATCGCTTTTCAAATTTTTCAAATGCCTGATAGTAACTATCCGTCTGCCTTTCTTTGACATTTGTATCCTTTACCCAAGATGGCAGATCTGTAATCTGTAAGTCACCACTTCCAACAAAGCATAAATAATCTGTAATCTGTCTTAGTTCTCTATAGTTTCCTGGGAAGCTATAATTTTTTAAAAAATTAACAAGCTCTTTAGATAATCTTAAATCATTTTTTTCATGTTTAAGCTTAGAACTATGGAATTCCTCATAAATTTTAACTCCCTTATCTGTTCTTGCTGAGAAGTCCTCTATATTATAAGTAAAAGACCTAAGCCTATGATACAGATCTTCGCGAAACTTTCCCTTTTGAACTTCAATATTCAAGTCTTTATTTGTTGCGAAGAAGAATACGCCCTTAAACTTTTTAACAATTTCGGAACCAACTTGATAAAATATTTTTTCTTCCAATAAAGTTAAAAGTGTTTTCTGTTGTTCAAGTGAAAGTTCTCCTATCTCATCAATAAATAGGGTTCCACTTCCAACTCTTTCACAAAATCCAAGTTTATCAGAAATTGCTCCTGTAAAACTTCCTTTTTTATGACCAAAGAGTTCACTTTCAAATAATCCTTTTGAAAGACTGGCTATATTCACATGGAAAAACTGAAGATGACTTCGATCAGAGTTTTCGTGTACCCATCTTGCGAGATGACTTTTTCCACTCCCCGTTGCCCCCTGAATTAGTAAATTTTCTTGGATTTTTGTTAAATGATTTTTTGTTAACACTCTCTACCTCCCTTTGTGCAAAGCAAAGATAAAGTTTTGTTCCTAATAGTTCAATTTCTATACTTTTAAGTTTTTAATTATTTCATATTTGAAATTCTTTACGTAGATTCTCTAAGTTTTCTCTTCTGCACCAAAGAATAGGTGCATTGATTAATTCATCATCAATGCGATCAACCTCTTTCTCGTCTATAAATGTAATTAAATCCAACTGCGCACAGATATGAGAGCCGGCCATAATATCCCAAATATTTTTAGGTTTTTTAGTTATTACAAAGTCACAAATACCCTTTGATAGTAGCCCTAGTTTATAAGCGATACTCCCTTTTGGAATAACCGTAATATCAGAACTTAGATCATCATATAGACCATTATTAAACTCTGTATTAGAAACGAAACCCAGCAGCCTTTTTCTTTTTACAAGCCTGGAGTTTATACTTTTTGAATTTGTTTGTGCTGTTAA
Organism: uncultured Oligoflexia bacterium; assembly: GCA_937120495.1. Classification (GTDB taxonomy): domain Bacteria; phylum Bdellovibrionota; class Bacteriovoracia; order Bacteriovoracales; family Bacteriovoracaceae; genus CAKZJW01. Next base: position 384 of record CAKZJW010000068.1, on the reverse strand, counting down.
GCTATTGAAGGGATTAAATATCCAAGAGAAGTTTCTTGGGTCATTAAAGGTGCTTGAAAAGTAAATGCCAAAAGATATGCTACATTCCCCTACTCCACGAGCAAGCTCTCTTGTACCGTCAATTGGATCTATTATTATTGTAGGATATTGAAGCTCTTCTTTGTCTTCTTCTGAGTAGAAATTTAATTTGGGATAGAGGTTTTTAAAACGCTCTTTAAAGCAATTTGAAATATACAAATCAATTTCAGTCACGGGAGAGGAGTCTTCTTTTATGTTCACTTGAAGTGAATCTAGATTCTCCATTTTGGAGTCAATAAACTGACAAACTTCAGACTTAATTTCTTCTAAAGTTGATAAAACTTGCTCAATATTTATTTGCATTTC
>CAKZJW010000067.1 GCA_937120495.1 uncultured Oligoflexia bacterium | reverse complement strand
ACTGATGGAACTGATGGAACTGATGGAACTGATGGAACTGATGGAACTGATGGAACTGATGGAACTGATGGAACTGATGGAACAGATGGGACTGACGGGACTGACGGGACAGATGGATCAACTACAGAGACAGTTATAGATACATTTACTCAAACAGCAACTTCACAAAACAAAGTTGATATTCTTTGGGTAATAGATAACTCTGGATCAATGGCCGACGAGCAAGCAAACCTTGCAAATAATTTCGAAGCTTTTATCAATCAGTTTGCCAATCTTAATGTTGACTTTAAGATGAGTATTACGACAACTGATACAAGAGGAAATAATGCTGGCAAGCCAGTACAAGGTTCTCTATCGAAGCTTACTTCTACAAAACTTGCTGCAAATAGGAATCAATTCATTTCTAACTTCCAAAGTATGATTCAAGTTGGAACGAGTGGTTATGGTATTGAGAAAGGTATTAAAGCATCTGAAGTTTTTTCTAATCAATTTGCGGTAAACCACTTTAGAGATGACGCTTACTATATTGTAATCTACGTAAGTGATGAAGAAGATCAATCAGAGAAAACAGCTCAGGCTCACCTTGCACAAATTTCTAGCTGGAAAACAAATGCAAACCTTGTAAAGGCATACAGTATTGTTGATACAGTTTCTGCTCCAGGCCAAGGTCACGGTGGATATGTTTATGGTTCTGAGAGATATCAAGAAATCTCTAACCTATCAGGCGGTAAGATCGCTGACATCAATAACAGTTTTTATTCAACACTATTAAATATGGGTACAGAGATTATCACTTTAGTTAAAAGTTTTGCTCTGTCACAAACTCCAAAGGACGCTGCTAGTATTATGGTAAAAGTTAACAATGTTGTTTCTACTCAGTGGAGTTATGATTCACAAACAAAAACAATTAAATTCAACGACGGACATGAACCAACAGTTGGTCAAGAAATTAAAATCAGTTATGAGGTGGAGTCATAATGAAGAGATTATCCCACCTCCTAATCCTTTTGATGACTCCTTTATTTGGTCAAGCTGGAGAGAAAGATCTTTACGACTTCCTCTGGCTTGATCCAGATAAAAAAGTTTATGTTCTTCAAAACAAGATTTATCCTAAGGATAAATCTTTTTATCTAGACCTTGGGTATATCTCAAACATCTCTAGTAATTTTGAAGATGTAAACGGAGCTTCTTTCAGAGCTGGTTATTATTTTCATGAAGAATGGGCTGTTGAGTTTCAACACAATAAATATTCTTCAAAAACAAATTCTACTTATGAAAGTGTAAAAATCGTTAATGATGCTGAACCGTTTATCAGAAGACCACTTGATATAACTTCTTTGTTCATTGTTTGGTCTCCTTTTTATGGGAAGATAAATACTTTTAATAAGATTTATTATTTTGATTGGTCATTCGGTTTAGGTTACGGACAAATGAATGCTGAGAGTAACCTTGATAGTGTTCGAAACCCAGGTAGCCCAAATACATTTGACACTGAAACTTACAATCCAATTCAATTAAAAACGAATTTAAAGTTTCATATTAATAGAAACTTTCATATTGGAGCAGAAGTACTTAATACAAATTTCCAAGCAGGATCACCAAAGTTTCCGGATAGAAAAGAATGGAAGCAGCATAACGATTTCGTTTTGACTTTGGGGGTATCATTTTGAAGTGTATTAAATTTATTCTTCTATTCTTTCTTGTTCTATCAAGTGCTTTTTCGAAGACGTCGAAAAGAGATAAGCTATATGTACAAGCCTATAAGATGTATAAAAATAAAAGTTATTTTACAGCTCTAGACCATATTGGAAAACAATATAGATACAAAACACCTGATAGAAATGCGAAACATCTAATTGAGAAGATTTTAAACCATACAGGAACACATTATTTCAATACCTATGGGGATCTAGAGCTTAGAAAGATGAATATACCTGAGACAGATCTTATTATGGCTAAACGAAATTTATATTTAAAAAAATATAAATATGGCATCAAGAGACTGAGTAAAATACCGAAGAGTCACAGGCTCTACCCAGAAGCACTTCTAATAAAGGGTTCTGTTTACAACAAACAGGGGAAATTCAAGAAAGCGCAAAAGGCTTGGGCTGAATGTTCTGAGAATGCTGAGGACAAGATTGGACTTGTTCGAGAAAAAGTTAGTCGTTATTTCACGATCATAAAAGAGGATTGCACGATAAATATAGCTAGAATGAAATTTAAACAAAAAGACTTTAAGGGAGCTCTTAAGCACTATGAAGATATTCCTAAGAAGTCTTTTCAATGGCCATATATTATAATTGAAAAAGCATGGTCTCAATATATGCTTGGTAATTACAACAATACGATTGGAACTCTTATAACGTATAGCTCTCCTCTTCTGGCAAGTTACTTCACTCCAGAGGCAGAAATTTTAAAAGCATTAAGTTATTATAAATTATGTTTATACGATGACGCTCTTGTAGTTATAGAAAATTATTATAAAAACTATACTCCAAAAAGTAACAAATTAAGAAGTGTAATTAAAAAGAATAATTCAAGACTGTATTTTTACAATCTAATGTTTACACCAATTGTTGATACTGAAAAAGATAGTATATTCCTAAGAAACTTAGTTACTCAAGTTACAAAAAGAGTGAAGTTCAATTTAGATCTAAATACTCTCTATGCTGTTAATGAAGAAATCATTAGAGGTAACAAGGACTCGAATCAAAAAAAATTACAATCTATTAAGAAAGATCTCCAAGAGCAAATGAATCACTATGCAAAAGTATCGATGTATAGATTCATAAATAATATTCATGAAATTGCTACTGAGATGTTTAATTTGAAGCTTGAAGTTCTTTCAGACAAAAGAAACCTTATTTATAAAAACAAAATTGCAAAAAATATTAAAAGAGGTTCGTTAAAGAATGTAAAAAGACAAAGCTATCAAGAGTTTTGGACTTTTAATAATGCATTTTGGGCTGACGAGCTTGGTGACTACTCACTTGGCCTGAAATCACAATGTTCAAAAAGAAGGCGATAATGAAAACAATAATCTTGATGCTCATTGTAGCAACATCAATATTTGCAAAAGAAAAAGTTGTTTATAAATACAAACAATATGAAAAATTTGACCTCGGAGATTTGGAAATCAAAGGGTCAATTATTGCACCTGGAGATCTTTCGGTTAAGGAGAGACGCAGAAAGATCTTCAAAAGAAAACTATATCGAAGAAAAGATTTCGATAAGAACATAGAAAATGACATTAAGTATATAAGATAAAAGTAAAGGTAATGGAGGGGAAAATGAGCGAGACAATAAATCAAGTGAAACAAACTAATCCACAAGACTTAACAACAACTGTTGCACAGCCGACTCAAGCGGAGCTTAACTTTGTTCAAGGATTTGCAAAATTCATGGACGATGGTGGTGTATTTATGTGGATCATTCTTGGGATGTGGGCTTTTGGTGTTGCAATTGCCGTTGAAAGAATAAGAAGCTTAAGAAGATATGATATAGATGGAACAAGTCTAATGAATGATATCAGAAAAAAGGTTTTAACAAATGAAGTTCAAACTGCAATTCAAGATTGCGCTTCATCTAAATCTCTTTTAGCTAATGTTATGAGAAATGGTCTTAAAAGAGCAAATCAAACAAAAGAACAAATTCAAGATGCACTTGAAGCAAGTATGCTAGAGTCTATCCCCCACATAGAAAAAAGGCTTGGATACCTTGCTTTAATTGCAAACGTATCAACGCTAATTGGGCTTCTTGGAACAATCTACGGTCTAATTCAATCATTCGCAGCTGTTGCTTCTGCTGATGCTGCATCAAAAGCCGAATTACTTGCCCTTGGTATTTCAAAAGCCATGAACACAACAGCATTTGGTCTAATCTCAGCAATTACAATCATGGTTATTCATCAATTGCTATCAAGTAAGGCCGAAAAAATTATGGGTGAACTTGAGCACTACTCTGTAAAGCTAACTGATTTACTATCGACCAAAAAAGGTACTCCGGCAGCCGTGGCTGTAAAAGTCGATAATGAAGCAGCATAAGTAAAGTGTATTTGGAGGGGGGAATATGAGTAAAAGAAAAATAGCAAAACCACCAAAATTAAATTTAATACCTATTTTAGATGCGATCTTCATCTTTATCTTTTTTCTTTTAATGTCGGCTCAATTTATCGATATTTATGAAATTGGAAGTGATGCTCCGATCTCTGCTAGTTCAGATAAACATCCAGAAAAGGACCCCCTTAACCTTACTCTTGTTTTAAAAAATGATTCAATCGTTGTGAAAACCGGTCTTAACGGAGACGTTAAAAAGAAAATTGCGTTTAAAGAAATTTCTAAGCTCAATGAACTACTTATAGAAATAAAAAAAGACTACCCAAAAGAAACTTCAGCAATATTAAAGCCTGGGAAAAACTTTAAGTATCACAAGATTGTTAATGTTATTGATAATACGAGAGAGATTCGCAAGCCGAATGTATTTGTTTCAGCTGTCGATGAAAACAACAAGAAATACGCTACGACAAAACTATTTGATCAAATAATTTTTGAAACACAAAACTAATTAAGAGGTCATATGAGAAAAACGTTTGCAAGAAAGCGCGCAAAAGCGGAACCAATGGAAATAGATATTACATCTCTATTGGATATTTTAGTTATCTTATTGGTTTTTTTACTTAAAAGTTATAATGCTTCTGATCTAAAGCTAGATCTTGTTAAGAACCTTACTGTTCCTGACTCCAAGGCAAGAAAGCTTGGTAACCATGCTGTTATTATTCAAGTAGATAAGAATAGTAATGTTTGGGTTGAGAAAAAAATAATTGGAAAGATTCCTACCAATGGCTCGGAAGTTCCAGAGCTTCTTGCACTTTTAAAAGAAAGAAAAGCTGCAGATAGAGCTCCCGCAGCAAAAAAAGCAAAAGCTGTAAACCTAGTGTTTGATAAGGATACACCATACAAGTCACTGCAAAAGATAATGCACACTTCTGCAGTTGCCGGTTTTACTGAATTTAAATTTATCGTTCAAGGAAATTATTAATGAAATTAATTTTATTCTTTTCTATATTCATATTTTCAGCTTCAGCAAACACTGGTAAGTGGTCAGCCCTTATGAAGTTAATTGATCAAGAAGTTGCTACAATTAACAAAGCTAGAAAAAAAACGAGTCATTTGAAATACCGTCTACTTGAACTTCAATCGGAAAAGTTAAAACTTTGGAAACAAAGAGAAAATGAACTTTTTATGAAAAGCTCTCTCAAAGGAAAAAAGATTAGTAGACGAAGAGCTTTCAAAAGAACTCTTTCCTTATACGAAAAAACAAGAAAACAAGGTCTTGCAATAATCAGAAAGCATCCAAAAAATCAATATAGAGCTGCTATTTACTATACTTTGGCATTAAACTCTAGAGACTACTCATACGATGACAAAGAATTTAGATACTTACGTTCAGCGCTTGCATTATCTCCAAGAGGGAGTGAAATAAGATACCTAACGAGAACTTCTCTTGCAGAATACTACTACAATAAAAAGAAATATAAGAAAGCTGTAAATATTTATAAAATTGTAACAAAGAATCTTGATGACGAATGGCATACAAAAAACCTTTATAATTATGGATGGTGTCTACTTAAGACGCATAAATTTGAAAAAGCAATCACTACCCTAGAGTCGGCCTATGAGCTCTCTTCAAAAAATTATTATATCGATTTTAGATCTCAAATAATGGATGGGCTTGTTAATTTTTATGTTTTAGGTAAACAAGTTGAAAGGGGTAAGAATTTTAT
>CAKZJW010000066.1 GCA_937120495.1 uncultured Oligoflexia bacterium | reverse complement strand
CATGGTTGGAGCTTGTCTGATAAATCAAATCCTCTAAATGAAATAGAGGGAAATGGTAATATTAATGATAGAAATGGTCATGGTACACATATCGCAGGTATCATTGGCGCTAAGAAAAATAAAATTGGCATTAGTGGCATAATTCAAAATGTTAAACTACTTCCAATTCAAGTTGCTGTTTCAAGTCAAAACAACTCAAATGAACTTGCAACAGATAAATTTGCAAAAGCTCTTCTTTATGCAATTCAAACAAAAGCTAAAATAGTTAATATGTCTCTAGGTTGGAGATTCTCTCAAGATTCTCTTCTTATGAGACAAATGATTGAATTGGCACTAAGTAAAAAGATGCTTATTGTTGCTGCAGCTGGAAATGATTCTCATTCAGCTCCAACTTATCCCTGCTCATACGAGGGAGTAATATGCGTTGGCTCTCACGATATCAATGGAAAGATAAGCTCTTTTTCAAACTTTGGCTCACATATTGATATACTTGCTCCAGGATCGAATATACTAAGCACGTGGCCAACAACAAAGCGCTCAAGATCGTTCACAATTGATAGTGACTATGAAGTTCTAAGTGGTACTTCTCAAGCAACACCATTTGTAACAGGGGTACTTGCCCGTCTTTTAAACCAAGGCTTTAACGCTGAACAGGCCAGAATAAAATTATTAAAAGGCGCAAGAAACAAACTTTTTTCAAAATCAAATCTGATCAAAAATGGAAACCTTGATTATAAAAAATCCGTTGAAGCTCAAACAAATGAGTTTATCTATCCATTGAATAAGTCTCCTCTTTTAATTAATTGGGATAAAAAAGAAAAAAGCTTCAAAGTTAAATTGAAAAATTTCAGCTCAAAAAATAAAGTTGTGAGAATAAATCTTGAACCTCTTTTAAAAGACACTCAAAAAAGTTTTAGGTTAATTACACCCGCACAACAAAAAGTGATTTTAAAAGGAAATACATCCTCTGAAATTAAATTTATCTTCACTGCTGATACGAATATAGAAGGAAACTTTTTATTTAAACTAAAACTAAATGAAAAGATATATTCTATTCAAGCAAAGGCTCTGTCTTTGATATCAGCGAAGACTAATAGAGATGATGCCTCCATTTTTTCATTAGAAGACGGAGATAACTTTACTGATGGTGCAATATTAAAAGAATTTAAGGATTATTCAAACGATACAAAAAAAGAATTTTTAGTAATAAAAGAGATTAATGGAGAAACACATATTGCGAAGCTTACTAATACAGGTTCTAGTTATACGCTTAGTGCACCTCTTCGCCTTCCCTACAAGAATTCAGTAATAATTAATCTTTCAAAAGTTGATCTAGAGCTAGATGGAAAGAATGATTATGTTATTACTCTTGTAAACCTTGCTGACAGAGAGAATAGAGAGACAAAGTTCTTAGCTTTAGATGAAAATTTCAAACCAAAAAGATACTTTATTGCTCCTAAAAATACATTTAAAAATGATATAACTGTTCTTCCTGGTGGATTTACCTGGTTAAAGTATCAACAGAAGATGGTTCCAGCATGGATCACCATTGGTAAAAGACCAGTTACACAAAGAGAAGAAGCGTCACCTTGGTCAAATACACCTATTGAAGTAAGAAAGAATCATCTATACCTTCAATTAGATACTGGTATAAAATCTATCGATTTTAAAGATAAAGAAGAGCTTCCTCTACACTTTCTTTATCAAAATCAACTAAAGGCTAAAGGTCAGGCAATCTTTATTACATCAATTGGTTTTGGATTTGATAGAAGATATAAACTCTATAAATTTGATAATGGAATAGTTCCACTAGGAAATATAAAACTCAACAAGCAGTTTGATCTCGCTAGTTCAAAACCGCTACCACTTGTTACACCTCTTGGGGAACACGCCTTTTTTAACACTCCAAGTGTTCTTGGTGCACAGAATATATTGTCTCTAGATTTTGACTCAATAAATGAGAAGCTATATATAAAAGAGCTTAAAGCAGAAGCTCCTAAACGGTCTACAATTAAATTTGTCCTCTCTGTTCAAGGCGATAGTATTCTAAGCCAATCGAATACAAAACTTATTAGTCAAACAAGAGAGTTAAACACAACGGAATCAAAAATAGATGCTAGAAGAATCACACATAGCCTTTTAAGATCGAAACAGGCTCTGTTCCTATCTGCAGCACTTGCTCCAGGCTTAGGCTCTGAAGTTATACAGATGAAAAATTCAAAAGAAGGATTTTATAGACCAGCTCATTTTCAAATGCTTGCGACAGATGGATGTAATGAAGTTGGTTTTATATATGAGGACAAACAAGACAAAATTCTTTTCAGTTGTCCCGAAGCTAAAAAGATAATTAAAATTAAATTATAGTAAACTTTACAAAATTATTTGAAATAATGTTTTTTACCAAGTAAATAAAAATCATAAAACGAAACCACAGGAGACTTAACATGAAAAAGGCTTTAATGAACTTATTGGTACTTGTTGGACTTATGTCTGGACTAGTATCTTGTAACACAACTGTTACTTATTACGAACCACAATGGTATTACAACTGCTACCCTGTTTATGATTACTGGGGATACTATATGTATGACGAGTGTTACTGGGAATACTATAACACTGATGGATCAATCGCAGAGAAAGATCTTGTAGCAAATGTTGCTGATAAAGAAGCTGTTCTACTTGAAAAATTAACAAACGTTTATGCTGATAAATTTTCATTATCAACTGAAGCTGCTTCAAAAGTTGCTAAAAACGTTTCTGACTTTACAGCTCTTTCAGACAGATCAGAATCAGATCTTGCTGACTTTGCTCAAAAGCTATACGGAGTTAACCCAACTGAAATCGTAAGCGCGATGAGTTCTGCTCAAGTTGGTGATAACGCTGAACTTGATTCTGTAATCGATAAAGCTTCTTCAAGTCTTGGAACTAACTCTGAGAACATGAGAGCAATCGTTAAAGAGCTTCATGGTAAAGCACTAGAATCATCAGGAATTGAATTATAATAGACAATTTAATTTCATAAGATAAATTAGGGTCAGAGTTTTCTGGCCCTTTTTTTTTGTCTCATGTATATTTTTACCTATGAAATATACAAACCCCACAATTGAGGCCACCATCCTCAAGCGCTATAAACGATTCATGTCCGATATTCTTCTACCAAATGGCGAGACAGTTATCGCTCACGTTCCTAACACGGGAAGTATGAAAACATGTTGGGATGAGAACTGGAAAGTTCTAGTGACTCAAAATGATGATCCGAAACGAAAATTAAAATACACTTTGGAACTTACTAATAATGGGGACTCATGGATTTGTGTTAACACAGGGCTTACAAATAAACTTGTAAAAGAGGCTCTAGAAAATAATATCATCTCTGAGTTTTTAGAATACGAAAATATAAAACCAGAGAAAAAAGTTGGAGATTCAAGAATTGATTTCTTTTTATCAAATCACCAAACTCTACCTGATGCCTATATCGAAGTTAAAAATGTAACTTTAAAAGGAGAAGGAGAATATGTTCTTTTCCCTGATTCCGTTACAACTCGTGGTCAAAAACATCTTAAAGAATTAATTGCACTAAAAGAAGAAGGCTTTAGAGCTTGCATGCTTTATATTGTAAATCGTGAAGACGGACAGATCTTCTCCCCCGCTTCTGATATTGATCCTGAGTACTCTAGACTTTTAGCCGAGGCAAAAAAATCCGGCGTTGAGATCCTTGCTTATAAGTCATCTATTACAGCAGAGGAAATCAGAATTACTCATCAAATAAAAGTTGAAATATGAGCCTTTTAGAATTTATTAATAAAAATTCAAAGTTAGAACAAAGTGATGAGATAGTTTTTTTTGGTGGAACTTTTAATCCCTGGCACGAAGGACATACAAGTTGTATAAAGCTTCTAGATTCAAATAAGTCTCTCATAATACTACCTGACCACAGTCCTCACAAAGAACTCGATACCGACTCAAGACAAACTGATATTAACTTAATCAAATCAATCATAAACCAAACATCAGATAACTTTTATCTCTATACAGGCTTTTATGATGCAAAAATAAAAAACCCTACAGTTAACTGGATAAGCGAGCTTAAAGATAAGCTCAATGAAAAAAAATTGTCTCTACTTATTGGTTATGACTCTTTTATCTCTATAACAAAGTGGACTAACGCTAGTCAATTATTGTCTAAGCTTGATCACTTATATATCGTTAACCGTTTAAATGATGAAAAGCTTAAAGATAGTCAGATTAAAGGGCTCTCTTGCTACAAAAACTTAAGCCTTGATTTCTTAGGTGAACACGAGCATGAAAAACTCTCCAGTACCCTTATTAGAGGACAAAAAAAAGCCCAAGAATAAATCCTGGGCCTTTCTATCATTATCTAAAATTCTTATTAGATGTTAAGTGTATCAACATGAAGCGGAAGTCTTACAAGTTGCTTTTTGTAGTACTCTACTAACTCATCTGAAAGTCTTCCTGTTGCAAAAGCTGCAATCAAATTAACATTCATTTTATAAACAAGCTTGATAGCTTCACTTGAACCTTCTGGAGCTGTATTCATTGCAACAATCTGAGCTTGTTTATCACTTAAGATTGCTTCCATCTTTGCAGCATCATCATTCATGGCTTCTTGGTATACTCTAAACACAGCTTCTCCAGCTTCACCAAAAGTCGCTACAAATGCTTCTTTAGTTAGAGGATTCTTTTTCTTTGCTTCAGCAATTAAAAAGTTTTGGAATCCTTCTTCTATACCCCAAAATGCTTTTTCGTCTTCACTAAGAGCTTCTGGTGCAATAAGCTGAGTTCTTCTTTTTAAGATCTCAAGTAATTGTGCCGGCTTTAAAGTCTTTAGAACTTTAACACCATTTACAATACTTCCAATTTCATAAGCGATTACGTTTTCTTCACCAGCAACGTAGCTGAATCGTCCAACATTGATCGCTTGAAGATCACTATTTAGATTTAAGTCCTCATAAGTTCTATGCTTTCTTACTGTTACGTAGTTATTTGTTTCGTAAACAAGATCTTCCATTTCATCACCAAAGTTTAGATCTGTATTTGTAACCTGGCTTAATAAAGCTTCATTTAAATTTCCTTCACCATTTTGTGGAAGACCTACAAATGCTTTTATCCAACCAAAGTAATCTTCAACCTGCTTAACTTTATAGTCGTTACCAAGCACATAAGGAGCAATGAATCTATTTCCATCTTCCATAGTAAATGGAATTGGATTCTCTAAAGGGTTTCCAACAGCAAGATGATTTAAAATATTTTGAACCTTTGCCTTAACTACAGGATGATCAACAAGTGCCATATGATTTCTATCAGTTGAACTCTTACTATCAGTTCTTTCAAATAGCATTCTCATAGCCATTACTTTATCTGCCCAAATACCTCTGACAGCTCTGTCAGATACATACTTATACTCTGGGTTTGTATCTTTAAAGTCATTTAAGTACTTTCCATTTTCACCAACTACGATTAATGGAGTTGCTACTTCGCCTTCTTTATTTTGAGCTAAAAATTCTTTAACTTCTTTTTCAAAACAAGATGTTAATACATGCTTATCAATACTCCACTTTACTTCTTCATAGATATCAATAAGTTTTTTAAATGCAACAATCTTTGTCGGCTCTTCCTTATTTGCAACTGCACATAAGTGATCCGGAGTTTTTAAGATCTCAATAAAGAAGTTTGCTGCTGCAAGAACTGAATCTCTTCTATCATTAATATCCTTACATACTGGATACTTTGCAACTTCTGCAGGAGAACAACCTTGCGCCATAAGCTCAGGAGAGAAAACCTCTGCATATACTTCATAATCTTCAACTAGATCTCTTATTTGATAAAACTCTCTATACCTTGCAATCAAGTATCCAGGTACACCATACGAGTTAAAAGTATTTCTTTCATTTCTAAAGTTTCTATATTTATACCAATTCTTATATTTTTCAATTTTATGCTTCGTCGTTTCTAATAATGTTGTACCTTCATCAAACCTATTACAAGTTGTAGATAAACCAGCGTTTTCATCAGTACAGTATGAGAAATCGACAATTTTATCAGCACTCTTTGCATTATGTGCTTTTTTGAACTCTTTAAGTAGTACACCTTTTGGTACACTTACTCCCTTACCAGAAACTGTTTGCATTTTTCCTGAGTAAGAGAACTTTAAAGCTGCAACATCATATTTACCAAAAGAAGCAAGTTCATTATATTCAGAGAATGCATAATCCATTACAGATGAATACGCTGGTGCCTTTGCAGTATTATCCGAAAGAATCGATCTTACTTCTTTATCTGAGTAAAAGTTATCTCCATCAGTTGAACCAGCAAAGTTATGTCTAAGACCTAAACTATGTCCCATCTCATGAACAAACGTAGATACATATCTATTTACGATAATAATCTCTTTAACAAGGTCCTTTTGTAATTGAGTAAGCTTACTCCATCTTTTAAGAATTCCACGTGAATCCTTAATATCTTTAATTTTCAATAGATCTGGGTATACAACCTTAGTTGTTCCTGCGATTGGAAAAAACTCAGGTGCATTATTAATATCTAATTTATATCCAAGCTCACTTCCCTCTTTCATTAGGGCTTGTTTTTCAAGCTCGTTTTTAGCTGTTAGGTCACCAGACATTAAACGATCAAACCTGGCTTTAAAGTCAACCTTTTGAGATTGTCTGTCTCTTTGAATTGCATTTAGTCTATCTACCTGGAACCCAGAGATATGAGCATGGTGCTTATGAGTATTTAAGTAAGAACTCTTTGCAATAATATTTTTTGCTTTTGCGCTTCCAGCGTGATTTAGAGCTGAAGCTTTAATATTTTGCTCTACCAACACAGCAGGTAAAACATCCGAGCTAATTGCTGCAGAGGAAACTTTAATTCCTGCATCAACTAGAGAAGACTCTTTTTTAAGTTGATCTTCCATAATATCTACGGCTGCACTATAAACCCAACGAGTACCAGAAGTTAAAACACCTCCATACATATTGATATGAGACTGAACAATTTCACCAGTTTCAGGATTCTTAACAGATGGTGCATAACCAAGAAGACCATTTGCAAGAGGATCATCAATTAAAACGATTGAATTATAACGAAGATCACCTGGCGATTTCTCATTTTCTTTTGTTTGAGTAATAAATTCTAATCTAAAATTTGCGCCTGCAGACTCTAAATTTTTGTTCATTACTTCCATTGACTTCATTGTCGCTTTTAAGATTGCTTTATTCTTTGGTTTTGAATATGAAGCACTTAAGTAATATTTCAAAACTTCTTTTTTGGGATTCCATCTATTTGCAAGATATGTCTCTTCCATTCTAGCTGTATCAAAATCATCATTTAATTTCTTAGATTCATTTTTAAAATAACCATAAACATCGTGATCTTGTAGAGGATATTCTAATTTTTCATAATCCTTACTCGCTAACTCATCAAGAGCAACAAGCGAGTAGAAAAACTTAACTTTAAAGCTATTATAAGAAAATTTATCATTATAATAGTTATTACGGATACATCTCCATGACTTACTAAGTTTATATGTTTTTTCTAATTCAATATTTATTACCGAATCTTTTTTTACTTCATAGTTAACAAGTCTTACACCATTGGGCTTTACACAGCTACTTGCTTCAATGTTTGCAACATCTAGCATATTCACTTCTTTAACCTCTAGATCAGCATAATCAGGCTTAAAGTGGCTTTTTCTATCCCATGTAATTTCATCGTTTTCTTCCTCAGCATTTTCACATTTTCCATATGAATCTTCTTTACATTGAAATGCCTTGTATTCACCTGGAATAGTTAGAACGGGAGTATTATTTAATGTGTTATCAGAGAAGCGATCATCCTTTTCAATTTCAAAGATTTCAAGTCCTTCTTTAGTAAATTGCATTCTTACAAGTTTTGTATCACCTTGATAAAAAGGATTTGCATCAGCAACTTCACGAGGAGTACCAAGAGTCATTGGAACATAAAGAAATTTCTTAGACATTCCCTCTTTAAGATTCTTTGTCGATTCATTTGCAAAAGCTTCTGTCTTTGCTGCCCTAGCGCCTTTTGCGCTGTAAGGAGTAAAGAAAGAGTTTTTCGTTTGTAATTCTGCTTCCTTATGAACTTTGTCATAAGATTCTTTTTTTGCACAACTAACAACTACAAATGCTGTCAGAAGTAATGGTGATAATTTGCTGATCATAATATTCTCCTACTAAAACCCTAGACTCATTGATGCGTAAAACTCAGTTGAATCTTTATCAAATATTTTTATATTTTCATTTTGTCCATTTTCAATTTCTTTAATTGATCCACCCGTTTCAATTCCCACACTAACAGAAGCTGAGTCATTGATTTGATAGGACAGATCTTGAGCCGTCAGATAAGAATCAAATTTATCGGTTCCGTTATATTGTCTCGATTTTACATAAACGAGAGTACTTCCCACTGACCAACGATCATTTATTTCATACCCAAGAACAAAAAATTGAACGAGTGCCTGTTCAAC